>JBBSMH010000191.1:0-4421 GCA_038233275.1 Sphingomonadales bacterium
ATTTCGCTGGCGATTTCCGAATGGGAATTACGGTGACAGTGCACTTAATTAATGGCAATCTCACGCTCGATGGCACGCATGTCTATCTCTACGATGTCGAGAACCGGCTGGTCGAGATGCGGGCCCGGGTCGGTGCCACCTGTCCCACTGCATACGACGGCCAGATCAAGGCGACGCTGCGCTATGACCCGCTTGGCCGGCTGCACGAGGTCACCAACTTCGTCAACGGGGTAAGCCAGGGTCCGATCCGCTTCCTGCATGACGGCGATGCACTCGTGGCCGAGTTCAACAGCGCGGGCACCGTGCTGCGGCGTCACATCCATGGTCCGAACGCAGGCGTGGACGATCCGCTGATCGAGTATGACAGCCCCTGGGTCGCGCTGAGCTATGCGCGGTTCCTCTATGGCGACGCACGTGGCTCGATCACCTATCGCGCGGACAGCGCCAACGCCGCGATGCCGACCGGCCTTGGCCATCGCGCGAACCGTCTAGTGCGTCGCTTCGTGGGCAGGCGGCTCCGGAGTCAGCGCGACCACCTCGTCGACCAGCACAGGCGCCAGCGGCGCGGTGCCCGGCGGCCGAATTGGCCTTGTTAAATGGCGCCGTTCCTCTCGCAGACACTACGGGACGGCCTAGCGCCGCACCAGTGGCATAAAAGGCTGTCTCCAACTAATCCATTCACTCATGACCCAGATGAAGCGCGGCCGCGACGGGCGTGCGCCCGCGTTTCTACATATCCGTTAGATTACCGCCCGATCCGGATCTCCAACGTTTCCTCGAGGAGGCTGGAATCGCAAGCCCTGCATGTACGGGTCCATGCGCTTGGTTTCCATAAACGTCTTGATCGCCATTGCGTAATAAGTCCGCGCATCATCGACGGTGCGCTTGCCGGTGGCGACGTCGTTCGCAAGATTGATCGCGAGGAAATTCGCACCTTCCTTGTCGCAGCGCGCCGACATCTGCCCTTTGGTCCGCTCGACAATCACGCTGCCGTCATAGCGCGCGAGGTCGTCGAACATGTCGACGGGCGCCTGATAATCGATCGCCTGTTCGAGCACATCTGGGTGCGGCATCGGGAAATTATGCTGTACCGCTTGATTGAAGATCCTCGTCCACTTCCACGGGCCGTTGTTCTTCCAGACGAGCATCGATGCCGTGGCTTCCTGCGGCGGACCGTATTTTTGCATCATGTCCATCGCGGCCATGCGCGAGGCTTCGGGCCAGCCTGCCGTCATTGCCCGAATTCCGGCTTCGTCCATTGGCATCATGGCACTTTGAGCCTGCGCGGATGGCGCCATGGTGCTGCAGGCCGAGAGCAGCCCTGCGCTGGCGACAGTCGCTGCGGCCAACGCAACGCCTCTCATGTCGCGGAGCGTAACTCTCCGCTTATTTGAGCCAAACATATTCTTCTCCTCCTTCTGAATAAAGCATCACTATCGAACGGATCATTCGCTAGACATGCTTCCGCTAGACATGCTTCCTGAACACCTACGTTTCAGCTGTCGAATGGCTCCCGAATGGCTCCTTCGTGTCGGATCAATCCCGAAGCTGCCGGTCCGCATTCCACCCGGTTGCGGACGTTCGCGCATGATTGATCGCACCCCGGAAACTGCCCGGCCGCTATCAACGACGACTGCGCTAAAAGCCGCCTGTCTGCAAACGATCCCAGAAGCGGACTCTCGCGCAGGCGTCCGGGCCGACCGACCAGGCTCATGCTGCTTGGAGATGCGCCAGTTTTTGTCTAGGCTAGTCGAATGCCAGACCCAACAGATCATCTTGAGGGACAGAAGGCGGCCGAAGCCGACGTGGAGCGTTTTCGCGCGGAGCTTGGCCCGTTTGTCGTCGCCGCCGAAGAGACGCGAATGGCGATGGTGTTCACCAACGCGAGGGCACCCGAGAACCCGATCATCTTCGCCAACGACGCTTTTCTTGAGCTGACCGGCTGGGACCGCGCGAAAGTGCTCGGCAAGAGCTTCAATTCCTTGATGGCGCGCGGCGCCAGTCCCGAAGCCTTGCAGGAAATCGAAACGGCGATCGGAGGGCACGCCGAAACCGATCCGGAAGTCTGCTATCGCCGCGAGGACGGCAGCCAGTTCTGGGCTTCGATCTATATCAGCCCGGTGAGGGACGAAAGGGGCACGATCATCCAGCATTTCGCCTCGTTCGTCGATCTGACCGCCCGCAAGGAGGATCAGGACAATTGCACCCGGCTTGTCGACGAGTTGAACCACCGCGTGAAGAACACGCTGACGACGGTCCAGTCGATCGTGAGGCAGTCATTGAAAACGGCAACCGATCCGGCGGTGATACGGGAATCGATCGAGTCCCGCATCTTCGCGCTCTCGCGCTCGCACGACATATTGACACGCGAAAACTGGAAGGGAGCGGGGCTGCACGACCTGATCGATGCGGCGCTGGAGCCGTTCGCGGTCACCGACGACCGGACGGAGTGTTTCACCGTAGAAGGCGACAACATCCGACTCCTCCCCAAGGCGGCACTCGCGCTCAGTATCGCGATCAACGAACTCGCAACCAACGCTTTCAAATACGGTGCGTTCTCCAACAACGGCGGCACGGTCTCAATCGCGTGGGCGATCTCGCCTTCGCCTGAGGGAAAACGGCTGATATTGCATTGGCGCGAGCAAGGCGGCCCGCCAGTCACGCCCCCGTCGCAAACTGGATTCGGCACGCAGATGATCGAGCGCGGCCTCGCGCACGAACTCGGCGGCAGTGTCGATATCGATTATCGGCCCACCGGTCTGGTCTGCACCATCGACGTTCCTGCGCCCCGCGTTGCGCCGAATGAATAAACTTCTGAGCGGCCGCACCATCCTCATTGTTGAGGACGAGATAATGGTGCTGTTAAACATGGAGGCCGTCATCGCCGACCTCGGCTGCACCTCAATCATTACCGCCGCTTCCGTCGATCAGGCACTTTCCCTAATCGACACGCATGCGTTCGACATAGCGGTCCTCGATCTAAATCTCGATGGGGAGCCGAGCTATCCGATCGCCGACGCGCTAGCCGTACTCGGCGTCCCGTTCATCTTCTCGACCGGCTATAGCACTGCTGCCCTCGGCGGGAGTTATGGGAACCGGCCCGTCCTGAGGAAGCCCTATCGCGATGAGGAGCTCAAGGAGGTTCTCGACTGCCTCCTCGCGAGCCCGGCCACACCGATCGTGCAGTAAGCAATCGTTATCTCGCAAGAGGTGGGAGATGCCGATGGGTAAGCCGCCATTCGCTGGGCCAATGGACCCTTGGCGCGTTTCGACCCGATTTAGGAGATGGTAGATCCATTCCGGATTTAAGTCGCAAGTTGGCAGGACCCTTCCGATCCTCATTTCAGGTGGGGTGGCATGCTTGCAAAGATGAGCAGCGCCTCGTAGCGCCTGCCATTGCACAAATCGTTTTCGGAGCGGATGGCTGTCCAAAGTTAACGGAAGTTCGGGCAAACCCACGTCAGGCAAGCAGCGAACTGCTGCTACCCTCGAAGCTGCATCCGATCGAAAAACGGCCCACCAATCACCAGGCAGCGAAGCAGCGGAAGGCGTCGGCGGGGCTTTTGCGATAGTTGGTATCGGTATGTCCGCGGGCGGGCTCGAAGTTGCAACCGAGTTTTTAAGCGCGATGCCGGCAGACAGCGGCATGGGTTTCGTCATCGTTCAGCACCTCGATCCCACTCGCGAGAGCATGCTCGCCGATATCCTCGGCCGAGAAACGAAAATGCCGGTCGTGCAGGTCGAGGACGGCATGGTCGTCGAACCGAACCGGGTCCACATCATCGTCCCGGCCAAGACCCTGCTGATTTCCGGCGGCGTCCTGCGCCTGGTGGAGCCCGAGGAACCTCGCGGTCAACGTCACCCGATCGACAAATTCTTCAGCTCGCTCGCCGAGGACCAGAAGGCCAAGGCGATCGCGATCGTCCTTTCGGGCGCGGGCAGCGACGGGACCGCCGGGATTGCCGATATCAAGCAGGCAGGCGGGATGTGCATCGCGCAGGACCCTGAAACCGCCAAGTTCGATAGTATGCCGCGCCATGCGATCGCCTCGGATTCGGTCGATCTCGTGCTCGCGCCCGGCATGATGCCTGAGGCGCTGGCGCGCTACGCTCGCCATTCCTATGTTCACGCCCCGCGGCCGGAAATGGCCGAGGGTCCGGGCGAAGACGGATCGGGTCCCGGCCTAGGCGACGTGCTGACGCTGCTTCACGCCCGTGCGGGCCATGATTTCAGCCAATATAAACATAACACATTGTCCCGGCGTATCCATCGGCGGATGGGCATCGCGAACATGGAGAACCTCGACGACTATTTGGCGTTCCTTGCCCGCGATGCGGAAGAGGCCGGCGCGCTCGTCAAGGATTTGTTGATCCACGTGACTGCATTTTTCCGCGATGCCGAGGCCTGGGATGCCCTCGATC
>JBBSMH010000192.1:0-4407 GCA_038233275.1 Sphingomonadales bacterium
CCGCGAGCAGAAGCGCCGTGCCGATCACCAGTCGCCCCTTGCCAGTCTGGTACCATGACGGGCCGCGCTCGGCGGGGTGATGACGAACGTCAGCCACGGAGCGGTGAGGGTCTCCAACCTCGGCGGGACGTGCCGCCGGCGAGGCGTCCTGGGGCAGCACAAAGCCCTTTCACTCAGGCGCCGACCCCTTGGGTGCGATGCCGTAGCCAAGCGCCTTGACCGCAGCCTCGACGCGCGCGCGCGGCGTCTGTTCCTCATCGAGCGTGAGCCGAAGTCTCTCTGTCATCAGCGCCACGTTAATCTGGCTGACGCCCGGCAGGCGCTCGACCGCACCCCTGACCTTGCCTGCGCAGGACGCGCAGTCCATGCCCGTGACCGTCCACTCGCAGCTCGCCTCGTTGCTCGTCGTCATCTTGCCTCTCTCGCCCCGCTAGACGCGGCCTTGTCTTGATCGAGTCGGCAATCTAATCTCTCTAGTACCTATAGCTTCAAGGGGTATCAGATGCTCACGATCGGAAAACTGGGCGGAGCGGCCGGCGTGAAGGTACCGACCATCCGCTACTACGAGCAGATCGGGCTTTTGCCGAAACCCGAACGCAGCGCCGGCAACCAGCGTCTCTATGGCTCGAAGGCGCTGGACCGGCTGGCCTTCATCCGCCACGCACGCGCCCTTGGATTTCCGCTCGAGGCGATCCGTGACCTGCTGAGCCTCTCCGACGATCCCGGCCAGTCCTGTGCCGCCGCCGACGTCATCGCGAAGCAGCAGCTCGCCGCGGTGAAGGGCCGCATCGCGCGGCTGACAGCGCTGCGGTCGGAGCTGGAGCGGATGATCGCCCAGTGCGCGCAGGGCACCATCGCCGACTGCCGGGTGATCGAGGTGTTGGGCGATCATTCCCATTGCACGCAGGATCATGATCCCGGGCGGGAGGGCCCGGCATGACAGCGGTGCCGACCTTTGCACTCTATGCCGCCGCGGCGCTCGCCGAGATCGCGGGATGCTTCGCCGTCTGGGCCTGGCTGCGGCTCGGCGCACCCGCGTTCTGGCTGGTGCCCGGCCTCGCGTCGCTGGCGGTCTTCGCCTGGCTCCTGACGTTCGCGCCGACCGGGTTTGCCGGTCGTGCCTATGCAGCCTACGGCGGCATATACATCGTCAGTTCGCTGGTCTGGATGGCGACAGTCGAAGGCAACCGGCCGGATCACTGGGATCTGGCCGGCGCTCTGCTCTGCCTACTGGGCTCCGGCCTGATCCTGTTCGGGCCGCGCGCGACGTGATCGTCACGGTCTGGGGAGCGCACCGAGGAAGGCACTTGAAGCTATAGTTGCCAGAGCTCCGCCTCGAATCGACGATTGGACCCATGATCGATGCCGGAAAAGAACCAACGGTCGCGTGACACGAGAGCACTCAGATGCTCGCTTTGCTCGACCGCAAGCTGGCAGGCTCTGACAAACCCGCGCTGGTCATCTTCATGGGCGCGTTCGAGGGCAATGAAGATGCCACGGCGCTCTGGGCCGATATGAAAGTGGACACGCGCCATGCCAATGACTTCTCGCGGATCGCCGTGGTGGCCGATCGGAAATGGATCGAGTGGGGTACGAAGGCGGCGGCTCTCGTGATCGGAACGAAACTGAATGATTCGACACGGATGACCGGCACGCCGCCGTCGCCTGGGCGCGCGACGATCTGTCAGCAGGTGAGAAGAAGATGGCGATGGATCCGACCGACACGGCCTTGCAACACACCGTCCGACGCGTCGCCTTCCTGAACTTCGGCTACTTCTGGATCGAGGTCGCAGTAGCTCTTGCCATCGGCTCCGTATCGCTGTTCGCCGACAGCATCGACTTCCTCGAAGACACGGCCATAAATATCCTCATCTTCAGCGCGCTCGGCTGGAGCGTTGCACGACGTGCCCGTGTCGGGATGGCGCTGGCGGGGATCATCCTGATCCCCGGCATTGCGACGCTCTGGACAGCCTGGGAGAAATTCAACACGCCCGTCGCGCCTGATCCGGTGGCGCTCTCGCTGGCCGGCGCGGGCGCCTTCGCGATCAACCTCACCTGCGCGTTTATGCTGGCCCGCCATCGGCATGGCACCGGCAGCTTGACCCGCGCGGCTTTCCTGTCGGCCCGCAACGATGTGTTCGCGAACATCGCGATCATTGCCGCAGGTCTTGTCACCGCCTTCGTGTGGACTTCGGCCTGGCCCGATCTGATCGTCGGTCTCGCGATCGCCGCGCTGAACGCGGATGCGGCACGTGATGTCTGGGAAGCCGCTCGCACCGAGCATAGAGAGGCGAAACCATAGGCGACCTCCGAGATGGAAAAGGCCGTTTCGCCAGAGACGGTTTGACGGGGACCCACCCACTCCTTTTCTCACTTGCCGCTATCTTCGAGACCTCCGGTTGTCTTGCCTTCTGTGCCTGGTAGCGGATGGAGCAGCAGGCGCTCTGGCTTCGCCCCGGCATCGCCAGCCTCATGCTGTTCGTTTGGCTTTTGACCCGCGTCGATGTCGAACGTGCGGGGCCGCGCCTATGCGATTTACGGCGGGATTCACGTCGTGGCTTCGCTTGGATGGCTCTGGGCAGTCGAAGGGCAGCGCCCCGAGCGTTGGGACCTGCTTGGCGCGACCGTTTGCATGACCGGCGCGGCGATCATCCTCTGTGCGCCAGGGCATAGCTGATCATTGCGATTGACATGTTACGGTCGTAACATCTATATTGTCCGAATGACCGATATTCACTGGCTCCTGCTGACCTATAAGGTGCCGTCCGAACCGGCGGCCAAGCGCATTGCCGTATGGCGCAAGCTCAAGGGCATGGGCGCGGTCTATCTGCAGAACGGCGTCTGTCTGCTGCCGAAAACAGACGATCATGTCCGGCGGCTGAAAATGCTGGAGAACGACATCGCCGAGGCGAAGGGCGAATGCGTGATCCTCGAGACGGTCGCGCTCGACAAGGGGCAGGAAGACAAGGTGATCGCCCGGTTCAGGGCCGACCGGGGCGAGGCCTACGAGGAATTCATCGACAAGTGCGACGATTTCGAGCGCGAGGTCGCCAAGGAGGTCACGGCGCAGCATTTCACCTACGCCGAGCTCGAAGAGAATGATGTCGATCTCAAGAAACTGCAGGGCTGGCTCGCCAAGATCGAAAAGCTCGATTTCTACGGCGCCGAACGCGCGGCAGAAGCGCGGACGCGCCTCGAGGGCTGCCAGGCCATTCTGGACGATTACGCCCGGCGGGTTTTCAACGCCCACGACGAGAACAAGTGAGGTGCATCCCATGACAAACGCGTCTGCTCCCCCGTTCCCACTCGATCTTCCGGTACTGGCGACTTGAGCGGCGGAATGCCCTTGCGGACTGGCTCGATCGCCAGCGTTAGCGGTCGCATCTGGCGCGATTGGACCTGAGACTGCTGAACGACATCGGCGTGAGCCCTCGCGCCGCCGAAGAGGAGAGCTGTCGATGGACATGATACGGACTCTGCGCACCTAGACAGGAGAACGTCATGCTTGAGTGGTCCACGGCGGCGCCCGCCATCGGGTCGGCCTTCCTCGCCTCGCTGGTCGAGGTCGTCGAGGCCTTCACCATCATTCTCGCCGTTGCGACATTGCGGGGATGGCGGCCGGCTGTCCTCGGCGCCGGGGCGGCGCTTGCCGTTCTCGGGGCTGTCGTCCTTGCCCTCGGCCCGCTGCTCGACAGGGTTCCGCTGCACCTCTTGCAGCTGGTGATCGGTATTCTGCTCCTTCTGTTCGGGATCGGCTGGCTGCGCAAGGCGGCGCTGCGCGCGGGCGGCGTGATCCCGCTGCATGACGAAGAGGCGATCTTTGCCAAGGAGACGGCCCATTTGAGCCAAGAAGCCAGGCGCAAGCACACCTCGCTCGACTGGATCGCGGGGATCACCGCGTTCAAGGCAGTGCTGCTCGAAGGGCTGGAAGTCGTCTTCATCGTCATCGCGGTCGGTGCAGGCCGGGGGCTTCTGTGGCCTGCCAGCCTCGGCGCCCTCGCGGCCTGTGCCGCCGTGCTTGTGATCGGCGTCTTTGTCCACCGGCCCCTGTCACGGGTGCCAGAGAACACGCTCAAGTTCGGGGTTGGCGTGATGCTCTCGGCCTTCGGCGTGTTCTGGACGGGAGAAGGGCTCGGCGTCGAATGGCCGGGTGCGGACCTGGCCCTGTTCTTCTTCGCCGCCCTGTTCCTTTGCGCCGGACTTTTTGCCGCCCGATTTGCCCGCACCATCGCCAGCAATCCAGAGCCGGAGGCCGGATGATGACGATCCTGAAGGATGTTCTGTCCGAACTCTTCGGCATGTTCCTCGGCGACATTCGGCTTTCCGCTGCGATCCTCGCCGTCGTGGTGGCCACCGCCGGATTGATCGATCTGGCGGGTGCTGCTCCGCTGATCGGGGGCGGTGTTC
>JBBSMH010000193.1:0-4360 GCA_038233275.1 Sphingomonadales bacterium
GATTGCGAAGGCATGCTGCATGAAGGGAAACGAAAATGGGGCGAGAAGGGTATCCATTAGGCGCTCGCCCGCAAAATCCGCCGCTGCCGGTGCGCGGCGATGAGACCGTGCTTCGGCGCGAACACGAACACCGCAAGAAAGACGAGCGTTTGCAGGAGCACGATGACCCCGCCGGTAGCCCCGTCGAGAAAATAGCTGAGATAGGCGCCCGCGAAGCTGGAAACCGAACCGAGCCCCACGCTGATCGCGATAAGCCGCGGAAACCGGTCGGTCAGAAGGTAGGCGGTGGCGCCCGGCGTGACGATCATCGCGATGACCAGGAGCGCTCCCACGGTCTGCAAGGCGGCAACGGTGCAGGCGCTGAGGAGAACGAAGAAGACCCATTGCAGCCGCGCGGGGTTCAATCCCACCGAGCGGGCGTGGTTCTCATCGAATAATGCGACCAGCAGATCTTTCCACTTCGCCAGCAGAATTGCGAGGGAGACGAGCGCAATCAGCGCCAGTTGCAGCGTATCCCCCGGAGTGATCGCAAGAACGTTCCCCAGAACGATCTTCTGGATGTCGACCGAGGTGGGGGAAACCGAGACCATGAACAATCCGAGTCCGAAGAACGACACGAACACCAGCCCGATGATCGCGTCTTCCTTCAGCCGGGTACGCTGTTTGATGAACAACATCCCCGCCGCGGCGAGGCCTCCGGAAAGGAATGCCCCGAGCGCGAACGGGAGGCCGAGCATATAGGCGCCGGCGATGCCGGGCACCACGGCGTGGCCGAGGGCGTCCCCGATCAGCGACCAACCTTTGAGAATGAGAAAGGCCGAGAGGAAGGCGCAAACGGCGCCGACCAGCGCGCTGGTCCACATCGCGTTGATCATGTAGCCGTAGAGGAACGGTTCCACCAGGCTGGCGGTCACTGCTCGTCGCTCGCGCTAGAGGCATCGGTGCGGCCGTCGGCGTAAAGAATAAACGGCCGTTCGTCGTCGGTGAGCACACCGATCGCTCCCGCCATGCGGTCGTCGGATACCGCGTGTCCGAGAACGAAGTGCCGCAGAACCCCGCCGAAGATCCTTTCCAGATTTGCCGCGGTGAATACCTCCGCAGTCGGGCCCGCTTTCACAACCGTGCCGTCGACCAGCACCGTCCGGTCGCAAAACTCGGGCACCGTCCCGAGATTGTGCGTCGCGATCAGCATCACCCTTCCTTCGTCGCGCAGCGAGCGCAACAGCGCCATCAGCGCATCTTCGGTCTTGACGTCGACGCCGGTGAACGGTTCGTCGAGCAGGATCACGCGCGCATCCTGCGCCAGTGCGCGGGCGACAAAAACACGCTTCTTCTGTCCGCCCGACAGCTCGCCGATCTGGCGTGTGCGAAAGCTGCTCATGTCAACGCGCTCAAGCGCCGATCCGACTGCCGCGTAATCTTCCTGCCGCGGCCTTCGCAGCCAGTTCATCCGGCCGTAGCGGCCCATCATCACCACATCTTCGACCAGCACCGGAAAGTCCCAGTCGATGTCCTCGTTCTGCGGGACATAGGCCATCAGGTTGCTCTTCAACGCTGCCCGCACCGATCCGCCGATGATCGAGATCGATCCCGAGGCGAGGGGCACGAACCCCATTATGGCCTTGAACAGCGTCGATTTCCCGCTCCCGTTCATGCCCACCAGCGCGGTGATCGAACCGAGCGGGACACAGAAGCTGGCATCGCGCATCGCCGTGTGTCCGTTGCGGTAAACGACGCTCACCGACTCGACCGAGATACCGCTGTCCTCCCCCCATTTGGAAGACGTCGTCATGCGGACAGGCCCCGAGCGATCGTCTCGCAAGTCGTGCTCAGCAAGTCGACGTAGGTGGGCACCGGGCCATCCGCGTCGCTGAGCGAATCGACGTAAAGCACGCCGCCGTAGGCGGCCCCGGTCTCGCGCGCGATTTGCATGGCGGGGTTTGCGGACACGGTGCTCTCGCTGAACACGACGGGAATTTGGTGGCGCCTGACGGTATCGATAACCTTGCGAACTTGCTGAGGCGTGCCCTGCTGGTCGGCGTTTATCGGCCACAGATAGGCTTCCGAAAGCCCGAAATCGCGTGCGAGGTAGCTGAAAGCGCCTTCGCTTGTGACCAGCCAGCGTCGCTTGGCGGGAATGTTGCGGAAGCGGTCGCGGATCGGCTCGATCACCCTTGCGATAGTCCGTAAGTAATTTTCGGAATTTCGCCGATAGATCGCGGCGTTGCCGGGATCATGCTCCGTCAGCGCCTGTCGTATATTTTCGACATAGATTGTCGCTGCAACGGGCGACATCCAGGCGTGGGGGTTCGGCTTGCCGCTGTAGCGGCCCTCGCTGATGCTTATCGGCGCTATTCCGCGGGACACTACGGCGCTTGGGAGGTGCGGCAGATTCTCGAAGAACTGCTCGAACCATAGCTCCAGATCGAGGCCGTTCCACAGCAGCAACCCGGCATCCTGAGCCCTCAGCAGATCGCCGGGCGTGGGCTGGTAATTGTGAATTTCGGCCCCCGGCTTGGTGATCGATTCCACGATTGCGGCGGAGCCTGCGACATTGCGCGCCATGTCGGCGATGATGGTGAAGGTGGTGACGATCTTGAACCGACCCTCTGTCCGCTTCGCGCAGCCCGGGAGAACGGCGGCGGTGAGGGCCGCGGCTGCCATCCGAACCGCATTCCTGCGGCTGACTGTTGGGGGGACCCATTTCACAGCTCGGTCTGCTCCGCCCTTTCCGGGTGACCTGACACCGAAGACTGCATCTAACGGAATATGCATCGGCTAAACGATTTAGCCAAGGCTTAATTGCTAGCATCGTTTGGGGCTGCTGCACGGCTTTCAGAGATCGGAGGGAACGGACGATCCAATCCCGGTCGGGGATCAGCTGCCCTTCAGCTTTCGAGTCAATTCGGCAAAGGCGGCCAGGGTCTGGTCGCTTACGTGATGCTCGATGCCTTCTGAATCGGCTTCCGCCACCCGGACATCGATTCCCAGGGCACGGAGGAAATCCAGCACCACCCGGTGGCGTTGCCGAGACCGGTCGGCCATCAACTTTCCCGCTTCGGTTAAATAGATCGAGCGGTAGGGAAGGCTTTCGACCAGACCATCGCGTTGTAGCCGCTGGACCACCTTTGCTGCGGTTCCATGGGCAACCCCCATATGAGCAGCAAGATCTGTCAGACGCGCCTCTCCGGTCTGTGCGATCAGATCCCCGATCAGCTCGACATAATCCTCGGCCATTTCCGTACGATGCGCCTCTCGCATCTTCCGGAATGCAGCTGCTCGACGTTCAGCGCTCTGCATGGGTACGCGTTCCTATCACCCGAAGCATCAAGAGTGTCCGCTAGGGTACCACCATCTGTATCGCAACTTGCCTCCAATCGATGCAGCAATCTTTGGCGAGCAGCCCGGCATCGGTCCGCTCGTAGCATCAGCGTTGGTGGGCTGTGTGCCAGATCCATCGATCTTCCGCTGCGGACGCAACATGGCGGCGTGGCTCGGACTCGTCCCGCGGCAGAACTCGTCAGGAGGCAAGGAGCGGCTGGGGTCGGTCACCAAGGCCAGCAACCGCTATCTGCGTCAGATGCTCTTCGCCGGTGCCATGGCGGTCGTACGAAGAGCGATGCAGGGTACGCGCCGCACCCGGCTCTCCCGCTTGCTCGAACGGCGCATTTCGAAGGCCGCGTCGCGTGCTTCCCTCAGGGTAACGAGGTTGACCGAGCCCAGCCCGATGTCCCTTCTTCGTCCTCTGACCATCGCGCGGAGCACCCAGTAGCCCTTCATCGGACCTGTGAGCACGAGCGAGAGCCCGTCGCCATCCATGTATCGACCTGGTTCTGTGAGATTTCGAATCTGCAGCGCGGTAAGCTTTCCCATGACCATCCATCCTTTTCCGCTCCCACATCTGCTCCCACAACGATGGGTAGAACGTGTGGGAGTGAGTGGAACAAAGTAAGAACTAGAGATTCCATTGCAAGTCCGAAAAACCGCAGAATTCTGCGACTTTCCGGGACTTTTCGGGACCTCTAGGGATGGTGTAATTGGCGGAGACGGAGGTTGCAAGTTCGGCCTTGTAAGATGCTGTGGCGAAAGGCAAATCTTTTGGGTGAGGTTGGCGTTACCCAGTCTTTACCCCAAAAATCGACGCTGCGCGTTTTCCCGCTCAGGAATTTCTAAGCGCTAGCAAACCATCTTGGAGCCTATTTTCCCGTTCGGTGCAATTTAGCGTGATACTTAACTGGCGTGTGGCTATTTTCCCGTTCGGGAAAGAGGTGCGCCATGCTCGACATTGCCGCGATTGGCAGCACAATACGAGACGAACGTAAAGCTATAGGACTTCGTCAGGAGGAGCTGGCGGCTGCCA
>JBBSMH010000194.1:0-4356 GCA_038233275.1 Sphingomonadales bacterium
AGTGGCTGTTGCGCATGCCGACTTCGGCCGCCGCCTCGTTCATCGCCGCAGTCCAGTCTTCGACCGAGCCGGCCGCTCCTTCGGCCAGCACCACCGAGGCGTCGTTGGCGGAAATCGTCGTGATCCCGTGGAGCAATTCGTCCACCGTCAGGCGTGCATCATGAGGTACGAACATCGTCGAGCCGACACCGCTCCAGCGCCTGAACGTTTCCGGCCTTACCGCAAATACCTGTTCGGCAAACAGCCTCCCCTGCTCCATCCATTCGAAGGCAACAAAGGTCGTCATGACCTTGGTAATGGAAGCCGGCATGAAACGTCGGTCGAGGTCGCGAGCGAAAAGGGTTTGCCCGCTCGACAGGTCGACGAGAAGCGCGATCGGCGCTTCTGCTTCGGTCGGCAGGGCAGGTTCGAGCTTTTGCGCGGACCACGCGGCGGATGGGGGGGCCACTGCGATGCCGCCCGCCAGCCAATGAAGAAACTTGTTCAAACCGTCTCCCGCCGCCGGGAGAGGCGGCTCAGCGCGTGAAAATCTGCGCCCCCCTATAGCCAGCGCCGCGCACCTTGGCGAGCGCCGCCTGCGCCTGTCCCCGGGTGGCATAGGGACCCGTGCGGACGCGCCAGAGGCGCCCGGCCGGCTCCAGATAGCCCCCAATGGTGCTCGCGACGCGCTCGGCCGCCTCCCTCGAGGAGAAAGCCCCCGCCTGGACCACGAAACGACCGTCGCGATCGATAGCGTCGTCTGCCTTAGGCTCGGTTGGTAAAGGCGTGGAGGAACTCTCAATCTGGCTTGCCGAAATTATCTCTTCGTCGACGTAAATCGACGGTGGGGCCTCCCCCGTAGGAGCCGATTGATCTTGCTCACCCTCGTCCGCCGATATTGTGGCTGTGCCCGCGGCAGGGCTGTGGAGCGGAGCGGAGCCGACGACGGGCAGTTTGCGCTTGAGCACGGCGAGCAAACCTTCGGGCGTATCCATCCGCGCCGGCGCTTCCCGATGCGCGCGCAGTTCCGCGCGATGTTCCTCGGGCGGGTTGACGCGGCGGACGCGGACAGGTGTCCCTTCTCCGGCCGCCAAAAGCGCCAAGGCGTTCCGAGAAAGCGCGACAAGGCGCGAGTTGACCATCGGACCGCGCCGTTCGACCCTGACCAGAATCGTCCGGCCGGTGTCGAGCGAGGTGACCTCGACATAGCTGGGCAACGGCAAGGTCCGGTGCGCCGCCGTCACTCCTTGCGCCGACGGATCGTCGATCGTGGCATAGCCGACCTCGTCGTAATTCATCGTATCGACGGGCGTGTAGCTGATCCCGTCGATGGTGAACGGCTCGCCGGTGACTACCGGGTAATCCGCCTGGGGACCGGTGGCTGTGGCACGCGGATCGGCCGCTGCTTCCCCGTCATAAGGCGCCAAGGGGGCGTCGGGCAGAGGCGCGCAGGAGGCCACGGCAAAGCCCAATGCAGCGGCACAAAAACGCAAACCCTGATTAACGGGCGATCTCATCGGCCAGCAGCCCCACACTCATCGCATAGTAGTTGGAGCAGTTATATTCGAGGATAACCCGATAATTTGTAGTTAACAGCCACGCTGGCGAGCCCGGCCCGTCGGGCTGAAACAAGGAGACCATCGTGTCCGGAGCGAGCGGGCGCTGGGGCTGGACCCCGAGTGCGCGCCATTCGGCGGCGGTCTTGTAGACGCTGTGCCGCTCATGCACCCGGGGACATACCGGAGCGACGAGCCTGCTGCGATAGGCATCGACGTCGACACCGCTTGGAACGGACGCGCGCACACCCCAGGGCTGCCCTGTGCGCCACCCCGCATCCTTGAAATAGGTCGCGATGGAGGCGAGCGTATCGGCGCGATTGTTCATGATGTCGGCGCGCCCGTCACCGTCGCCATCGCGAGCAAGCCGCAGGTAGACGCTGGGCAAAAACTGCGGATTGCCGAAGGCTCCCGCCCAGCTCCCCTGAAGCTCCGAGCGCGAATATCCCTTGTCCGCAACCTTCATGAGAGCCACGAATTCGGAGGCGAAGAGCTCACGTCGGCGGCCCTCCCATGCGAGGGTGGCGAGCGCTTGCGACAGATCGAAGCCGCCCTTGACCTGGCCATAGGCTGTTTCGTGCCCCCAGATCGCAATCAGGATTTCGGCGGGAACTCCATATTCCGCCTCGATGCGCCCCAAGACAGGTCGCGCACTGGCATATGCGTTCCGCCCGCCGCCAATACGTGCATTGTCCACATGCCGGGCGATATAGGGCGCGAGCGGGGGGTAGCCGCTCCCCGACGAGGATCCTGGCTGGGCGCGGTCGAGCTCAATGACGCGGCTGCTCGGCTGCAAGCCCGAGGTCATGCGCGCAAGCGTGCTCTCGCTAACCCCCTCCGCCCGCGCGCGCGCGACGAGAATCTGGAGGTATTCGTCGAACGAGAGCTCGCTCTGCGCGACGGAAGGTGTGTTCGGCAAAAAAAGCGCAACGGCTGCCAGCGCGGCGAAAAGGGCGGTAAATCTCATGCGGGCACCTGTGGCACCAATGCGATGAACCACAAGTGATTTTCGCCGCGGCGGTCGCTGCCGCCGACGCAAGGCGTGACAAGCCGCGTGCGTCTGGTTAGCTGACGGACGAGCGGACAGGTGGCAGAGCGGTTGAATGCACCGGTCTTGAAATCCGGCAAGGGTGCGAGCCCTTCGTGGGTTCGAATCCCACCCTGTCCGCCATTTCCCCTAATAATTGCCTGGCTGGATTTCGTCCGGCGTCTGGTCCCGCTCGGGCGCGTCGCCATCGTGTTCGAGCCCGCCATCGCGGTCGGGTTCGGTTTCCGCCAGGGGGCCTTCGGGATCATCGGGAATCTCGTATTCCACCGCCATTCTCCTTCGACCGTGTAACGCCGGGCGAGGGAACATGGCCGCGCGGATTGCGACGAAATCCCTGTTTTTTGCGGTAAAATCCTGTCGAGCGAAGATCGCCCGCGCCCGACATGCGCCTCAGTGGCCCCCTCCGGATGATGTCATCCATCGCCTCGCGCAATTTCGGGTCCCATTCCGTGCGCAATTCCCTGATCTTGGCGAGCAGCGGCTCGTTGTCGTAGGCCGGAATGGGGCCCCATCTCCAGCCCGATGACAAACAGCATCATCACGACGCCGAATTCGGCGAAGACCTGCAGCGCCTCGATATCGACTCGGCCGCGAGCAGCGGGCTGATCGCCATGCCGGCGAGGAGATAGCCGAGCACCGAGCCGAGACCCAGGCGGGTGGCGAGCGGCACTGCGACCAGCCCCGCGACGAGGATCAGGAAGGCGAGAATCAGGAAGCCGGTCATCTCGCCCACCCCATGTTACGCGCCCGCTTCAGATATGCAGCGCGCGCCCATAGCTCGCAAGCACGCTTTCGTGCATGCTCTCGCTGATCGTCGGGTGCGGGAAGATCGACTGCATCAGCTCCGCCTCTGTGGTTTCCAGCGTCTTGCCGACCACGAAGCCCTGGATCATCTCGGTCACCTCCGCACCCACCATATGCGCGCCGAGCAGCTCGCCGGTCTTCTCGTCGAACACGGTCTTGGTGAAGCCCTCCGCCTCGCCCAATGCTATGGCCTTGCCATTGCCGATGAAGGGGAAGGTTCCCGCCTTGACCTCATAGCCCGCTTCCTTCGCGGCCGCTTCGGTCAGGCCCACGCTGGCGATCTGCGGGCGGCAATAGGTGCATCCCGGTATGTTGTTGCGATCGAGCGGGTGCGGGTGGACGTCCTTGTCGCCCAGCTCCTGCGCGATCGCTTCGGCGGCAGTGACGCCCTCGTGGCTCGCCTTGTGCGCCAGCCACGGGCCGGGGGTGCAATCGCCGATGGCCCACAGGCCCTTCGACTTCGTGCGGCCGTAGGGATCGATCTGGATGAAGCCGCGGTCCATCTCGGCGAGCTTCTCCAGCCCGATGTTCTCGGTGTTGGGGACGATGCCGATGGCGACGATACAGTGGCTGAACTCGCTATCAGAAACCTTGCCGTCCCCCCCATCTTTACTTGGGACCTTGATCCTGGCTTTCACGCCCTTGTCGGAGACCTTGAGGTCCTCGACCCCCGCGCCGGTCATGATGGTCATGCCCTGCTTGGTGAGGCTCTTCTCGAGGAAGGCGGAAACGTCCTTGTCCTCTACCGGAACGATGCGATCGAGCATTTCGACCACTGTCACTTCCGCGCCCATGTCGTTGTAGAAGCTGGCAAATTCGATCCCGATCGCGCCGCTGCCGATCACCAGCAGCTTCTTCGGCATCTCTCTCGGCGTCATTGCATGGCGATAGGTCCACACGCGCTTGCCGTCGGCCTTGGCGAACGGCAGGTCGCGCGCCCGCGCGCCGGTGGCGATGATGACGTGCTTG
>JBBSMH010000195.1:0-4326 GCA_038233275.1 Sphingomonadales bacterium
TCGCTCAACGGATAAAAGGTACTCTGGGGATAACAGGCTGATTCCTCCCAAGAGTTCATATCGACGGGGGAGTTTGGCACCTCGATGTCGGCTCATCACATCCTGGGGCTGTAGCCGGTCCCAAGGGTATGGCTGTTCGCCATTTAAAGAGGTACGTGAGCTGGGTTTAAAACGTCGTGAGACAGTTTGGTCCCTATCTGCCGTGGGCGTCGATTGTTGAAAGGAGTTGCCCCTAGTACGAGAGGACCGGGGTGAACGTGCCTCTGGTGTACCAGTCATGCCGCCAGGCGTGCCGCTGGGTAGCTATGCACGGACGGGATAACCGCTGAAAGCATCTAAGCGGGAAACTCGCCTCAAGATGAGACTTCCCCGGGGACCTGATCCCCTTGAAGGGTCGTTCGAGACCAGGACGTTGATAGGCCGGGTGTGGAAGCGCAGTAATGCGTGGAGCTAACCGGTCCTAATAGTTCTTTTCGCGCTTGTTGAATCCCACCATCAACGACAGCCCTGTGCTGTCTGCGATCGGAGGAACTCTCCAGCCGGATAAGCCCAGAACGCTCAACAGCATCGATTTAAACCCGCATCCGCCTGCTTCATTGCTTGGTGGCCATAGCGCCTGTGACCCACCCGATCCCATCTCGAACTCGGCCGTGAAACCAGGTAGCGCCGATGGTACTAGTGCCTAAGCACTGGAAGAGTAGGTCGTCGCCAGGCATTGCAGCCGGCGGGTGTGCGGTAAAAACCCATTCACAAGTCATAGGGCCGATCCTCCGGGACGGCCCTTTTGGCGTCTTTCATGACGTCGCAAACCGGTATCGCGGGGTGGAGCAGTCCGGTAGCTCGTCAGGCTCATAACCTGAAGGTCGTTGGTTCAAATCCAACCCCCGCAACCAGCCCATTCGATTGCCCGTTACTCTCCCGAGTGGCGGGCATTTTTTCGTTTCCGGGGCGGCGCAGCGTTGGGCGGGGCCTTATACCAGGCCTTCTGCGATCCAGGGCTCAAGCCCGGCCGATGCTGTGATATTCGAACCCGCGCGAGCGGGCGTCCGCTGGATTGTAGATATTGCGCAGATCGACCAGCACAGGCCGGTTGGCGATTTTCTTTACCTTGTCGAGATCGAGCGCGCGAAAGGCGTCCCACTCGGTGACGATGACGATGGCGTCGGCGCCGTGGATCGCCGCGTAGGAATCCTGCTTCATTGCGACCTGCGGCAGCAGCAGCGCTGCCTGCTCCATGCCCTCCGGATCGTAACCCGCGACCTCCACCCCCGCGTCGGCCAATGTCTGTGCGATGGCGATGGCAGGGGAGCCGCGCATATCGTCGGTATTGGGCTTGAAGGTCAGGCCAAGCAGCGCGACCTTCTTGCCGTGCGCTGCCTCTGTCCCGCCCAGCGCATCGACCACCTTGCGGCCCATCGCACGCTTGCGGCTGTCATTGACCTTGACCACCGCTTCCACAATGCGCGTGGGACTGTCGTAATCTTCAGCGGTCTTGAGCAGGGCCAGCGTGTCCTTGGGAAAGCAGGAGCCGCCATATCCCGGCCCTGCATGGAGGAATTTGGGGCCTATGCGGTTGTCCATCCCGATTCCCCGGCTCACGTCCTGCACGTCCGCGCCCACCTTTTCGCACAGATCCGCCATCTCGTTGATGAAGGTGATCTTGGTCGCAAGGAAGGCATTGGCGGCGTATTTGATCAGCTCGCTGGTCCGGCGACCGGTAAAAAGAATCGGCGATTCATTAAGGAAAAGCGGGCGATAGACCTGGCGCATCACCTCGCGGCCGAAATCGTCTTCGGCCCCGATGACGATGCGGTCGGGGCGCTTGAAATCGGCGATCGCTGCGCCTTCGCGCAGGAATTCCGGGTTGGACACCACCGCGAACCGGTGCGCAGTCCCGCTTTTCTGCAGGATGCGCTCGACCTCGTCACCGGTGCCGACCGGCACGGTGGATTTGGTGACCACCACGGCATCGTTGGCCAGGTTCGCGCCCACTTCCCCGGCCACGGCATAGACATAGGAGAGATCGGCATGGCCGTCGCCGCGACGGCTGGGCGTGCCCACGGCGATAAAGATCGCATCGGCGCCGTCGATCCCCTCCGCCAGATCGGTGGTGAAGGTCAATCGTCCGGCCTTGACGTTGGAACCGACCAGTTCGGCGAGACCGGGCTCGTAAATCGGCATTACGCCTTGTCGCAGGCGATCGATCTTCGATTGATCCTTGTCGATGCAGACGACGTCGTGACCAAAGTCGGCAAAGCATGCCCCCGATACGAGGCCGACATAGCCCGATCCGACCATTGCGATCCTCATGCGCGTCCTTCCTGTTCCACGATGGCGATGGCGCCGTTGCGATCGACCGCCTTGATATAGCGCCGGCTCTCGCCTTCGAGCACCAGGGCGGTCAGCACACCGCTACGGAAAGCGCCGGTATCGATACCGATGCGATTGCCACGGTCCTCCACTTCGTCGAAAATCGTGTGTCCATGGACGATAACATGGCTTAGCGGCTCGACATTGTGGAGGAAGCGCTCGCGGATCCACAGCATGTCGCTGCGGCGCTGATCCTCGATCGGGCGTTCCGGATCGACCCCGGCGTGGACGAAGCAATAGTCGCCCGCAAGGATCATCTCTTCGAAGTTCGCCAGGAAATCACGGTCTGCCTGCGGGACCATCCGCCCCATCTCACGCTGAAGCTCATCCAGTTCCAACGAGTTGTAGGTCTCGCGGGCGATGCCGTAGCTCAGGATGGTCTCCCGCCCGCCGTGCTTGAGGAAGTGGCGGAGTATCTCCTCGTCCTCGAAACTCTCGAGGAACATCTCCTCGTGGTTCCCCGCCAGGCAGCGGAGCTTGCGGCGCGCCTGCCATTCTCTCGCGGCGGCAATCACGCCTGCACTGTCGGGCCCACGATCGACCAGATCGCCGAGCAGCACCACCGTCGAATCCGCTTCGCCTCCGGCTTGATCGTCTTGCTCGATCGCGGCGGCGAGCGTTTCGAACAAATCCAGCCGACCGTGAATGTCGCCCACGACATAATAGCGTTCGCCCTCAGGGACGGCTGGGAGCCGTTTTCCGGGCCGCTCGGGGCGGAGCATGCGAGAGAGGGATTTCAGCATAGGATCGAAATCGACAGGTAATCAAGGCGGCTTGCAGATAGGGGTCCGCGCGGCGAGGGGCAACCGATGATAGGATGAAGGGTTATTAAACTGGCACCCACAGTGCAGACCGGCGAAGCGTAGATTCCCGGGGGTTCGCGATACGCTGATTGCGGGGCGCGCATAAGGAAGCCGCAAGGGCTGGCGAACACCGGGGTAAGCGACGGGCAATACAATGGAGTGAGCAATGGTCAGATATTTGCACAGCATGATCCGCGTCAGCGATCCCGATGCCACGGTCGCCTTCTTTGAGCTTATCGGATTAGGCGAGGTGCGCCGGATCGATGTCGAAGAAGGCCGATTCACGTTGATCTTCCTTGCCGCGCCGGGCCAAGAGGGGGTGGCCGAGCTCGAATTGACTTACAATTGGCCGCCTGAGGACGGCAGCGCTGCGGAGGTCTACGATAGCGGGCGCAATTTCGGCCACATCGCCTACCGGGTCGATGATATCTACGAAACCTGCCAACGGTTGAAGGATGCCGGCCACACCATCCATCGGCCGCCGCGAGATGGACACATGGCCTTCGTCAAGTCTCCCGATGGCATCTCGGTCGAGTTGTTGCAGGAGGGTAGCCTGTCCGCCAGAGAGCCATGGGCAAGCATGGAGAACAGCGGCAGCTGGTAGGCGCTTTGATGTGCGAGCAAGCCCTAGTCGATATACGGGTTGCGCGGGTCCTCGGGGTGAGCGGATGTCAGCCGGATTATGGTGTAACCCACCACTGCGGAGATAAGCGACCCCAGAAGGATGCCGATCTTGGCGCTTTCTATCAGTTCCGGCTGGCCCAGGAACGCAAGTCCGCTGATGAACAAGGACATGGTGAAGCCGATCCCGCAAAGGATGGAGATCCCCCAGATCTCCGGCCAGCTGGCATTGTCGGGCCGAGGCGCGAAACCGGTCTTGTCCGCGACCACGATGGCCGTGAAGATGCCCAGCTGCTTGCCGAGGAAAAGCCCCGCAGCGATTGCCAGAGGCAAGGGAGACAGGACGCCTTCAAGACCCATTCCCGAGAGCGCGACACCGGCGTTGGCGAAGCCGAACACCGGGACGACCAGATATGCGCTCCATGGCGCCAGGCCATGTTCGAGCCGCTCGAGCATGGTGTCGTCGTCTTTTCCCCGCATGGGGATTGTCAGCGCGGCCATCACCCCGGCGATCGTGGCGTGGATGCCGGAA
>JBBSMH010000196.1:0-4245 GCA_038233275.1 Sphingomonadales bacterium
GCCCGACGAGAGCTTCGACGAGGCCGACCGTGTCGCGCGCCTGCTCTCCGACCCCAAGGTCGCGCGCGATCTCGAGGAAGAAGAGTAGAGCTTATTCCGCCGCAGCCGGCCCCGCCGGGTCGACCGTGGTGGGAGGTTCCATGAACACCTCCGCGCCCGGGCCGAGAGGCAGGTCGAGCACCACCCAGCCGATAGTCATCGCGAGGCCCGCAATGAGCAGGCCGATCGAATAGGGCAGCATCGTCGCCGCAAGGCTTCCGAGGCCGAAATCCTTCTGCCAGCGCTGGCAGAAGATGAGGATCAGCGGGAAATAGACCATCAGCGGCGTGATGATGTTCGTGGCCCCATCGCCCACGCGATAGGCGGCGGTGGCCATTTCAGGCGTGATGCCCAGCAGCATCAGCATCGGCACCAGCACCGGCGCCAGAAGCGCCCATTTGGCGCTTGCCGAGCCGACGAAGATGTTGAGCAGCGCCGAAACCAGGATGATTGCCGCCAGCAGCGCCCAAGGGGGGAGCCCGCTGTTGCCAAGGAAATCCGCGCCGTTGACCGCGAGGATCAGACCGAGATTCGACCAAGCGAACATCGCCACGAAATGCGCCGCCGCAAAGGCGAGGACGAGGTAATAGGCTAGATCCTCCATGGCGCCCGCCATCATTTTCACCAACCCGCGATGGTCGTCGATCGTCCCCGCTGCCTTGCCGTAGGCCCAGCCCGCCAGCAGGAAGAGGAGGAAGAAGCCCGCGACGAGGCTTTGATAGAACGGCGTCAGCCGTGCTTCGGGGGTGGCGGTCTCGTCGATCAGCGGGGTACCGGGCCCCAGAGTAAAGAGAAGCCAAAGGCCGATCACGAACAGCACCGCAAGCCCAGCCCAGCGAAGTCCCTTGCGCTCGCCCGCGCTCAGATCGCGGTCTCCTTCCTCACCGATAGCCGGAGCGGCATCGCCCCTTTGTTCGGGGTTAACCGCCTGCCCCGCCATCGCGGGGCTCCACGGGCCTAGCCGCGGCTCAATCATACGATCGGTCACGAACCAGATCACCGGCAGGAACAGGAATGTCATCGCGGCAATGAAATACCAATTGCCCGCGATATTGGCGGTGAAATCGCCGAACACGGTCTCAACGCTCGCTTCGGTGATGCCGAACAGCAAGGCGTCGAGCTGGCCCGGCAGAAGGTTGGCGGAGAACCCGCCCGAAACGCCCGCGAACGCCGCCGCGATCCCCGCGACCGGATGGCGGCCGGCAGCGTGAAAGATGATCCCGGCGAGCGGTATCAGCACGACATAGGCGGCGTCGGCGGCGAGGTTGCCCATCATGCCGACCAAGGCGACGATCGGCGTCAGCAGGAAGGTGGGAGCATTGCGCACACCGGCACGCATCGCGGTGCCGAACAGCCCCGCGCGTTCCGCCACACCCGCGCCCAGCATGACCACCAGAACATAGCCGAGCGGATGGAAATGGGTGAAGGTGGCGGGCATTTCGACCCACAGCCGCCGGATGTTCTCGGCGTTGAGCAGGATCTCGGCGGTGATGACGCGCGCGACCCCGGTCTCCTCGTCGAGTTCGGTGGGGTGAAGCGCGGAAAGATCGGCCAGGCTGGCGACAACCGAGATGACGACCAGGACGGCGATCAGCCAGAAGAACAGGAACACGGGGTCGGGCAATTTGTTGCCGCTGCGTTCGATCCAGCCCAGGATTCCCCCTTGTTCACGCGCAGCCGCCTCAGCCATCGTTCTCTCCTCTTTGATAACCCGTTCCACCTGCTAACGTTGCGCGGGCGCCCTGTCGCCCTGCTTAACGGCTCGACAGCGGGATTGGCACGGGCAATAGGGGCCCCGAATGGCCAAGCTCTATTTCTACTATGCCAGCATGAACGCGGGCAAATCGACCACGCTGCTCCAGGCCGCGTTCAATTATGCCGAGCGTGGGATGCGCACAATGCTGTGGACCGCCGCTCTCGACGACCGCGGAGAGGCCAATGCGATCAAAAGCCGTATCGGGCTTGGCGCCGAGGCTTGCCTGTACCAGGCCGACACCGACCTGTTCGAGCGCGTCTCGGCAGAACACAACCGGGCGCCGATTGATTGCGTGCTGGTGGACGAGGCGCAGTTTCTGTCCAAAGCGCAGGTGTGGCAGCTGGCGAAGCTCGCCGACGGGCTCGGCATCCCCGTGGTCTGCTATGGGCTGCGGACCGATTTTCAGGGCGAGCTTTTTCCCGGCTCCGCGGCATTGCTGGGCATCGCTGACCAGCTCGTCGAATTGAAGGGCGTCTGCCATTGCGGGCGCAAGGCGACGATGAACCTGCGCGTCGATGAAGAGGGCAAACCGGTGAGCGAGGGCGCGCAGACCGAAATCGGTGGAAACGATCGCTATGTCGCCCTTTGCCGCAAGCATTTCGGCGAGGCGCTGGAAGGCTGACGCCTCGCCTCCTATCTCGACACCATGACCGAAACGCTTCTCCTCGCAGCCATTCTCGTTCCCTGCCTGATCGTCGCCATCGTCTTTCACGAGGTCGCGCATGGCTGGGTGGCGCTGTCGCTCGGCGATCCGACTGCCAAGGAGCAGAGGAGACTCAGCCTCAACCCTCTGCGCCACGTCGACCCGGTGGGGACCTTGCTCGTACCCGGCGCGCTGGCGCTGTTCGGCGGACCGATCTTCGGCTGGGCCAAGCCTGTACCGGTCGATCAGCGGCGGCTGAACAATCCGCGCTTCGGGATGATGGCGGTCGCCGCTGCGGGGCCGGGGACTAATCTGTTGCTGGCGCTGGTCGGCTCGATCGCATTCGGAGTTGTCTCGGGCATTGCCTTCGCGTGGGGCGCGCAACTGCCCGAGTGGCTGGCGAGCGCTGGGGGCATGTTCATCCTGATCAACGTCTTCCTGGCGCTTTTCAATCTGCTGCCGATCCCTCCTTTCGACGGATCGCACATCCTGGGCGGACTGCTCCCCCGCCGCTGGGCGCGGCACTGGCAGAGCATGCAGGCGATGGGGATGCTGTTCTTCCTTGTCTTGATCGTCGCGGTTTGGGTGTTCCCGGACAGCAGGCTGATCGAAAATACCGTCCTTCCCCCGGTCGAATGGCTCTCGGGCATTTTCAAGAGCATCGCCGACGCTGTGGCACGGGGTATCGCCACGTGAACGCGCAGAAGCCGGCGCCCCACGGCTGGCTGATCCTCGACAAGCCGCGCGGCTTGGGCTCGACCCAGGCGGTGGCGGCGGTGAAGCGCAATCTGCGCGAAGGCGGCTATGCCAAGACCAGGGTCGGACATGGCGGCACGTTGGATCAACTGGCCGAAGGCGTGCTGCCGATCGCGCTGGGCGAGGCGACCAAGCTCGCGGGCCGGCTGCTCGATTCGGACAAGGCCTATGAATTCACCATCCAGTTCGGGGAGGAAACCGATACGCTCGACGCCCAGGGCGAGGTGGTCCAGCGCACCGCCCACCGCCCGCCGCTCGCCGCGGTGGCAGCGATCCTCGACCATTTCACCGGCGATATCGAGCAGGTTCCACCCGCCTATTCGGCGCTGAAGATCGGCGGCAAGCGCGCATCTGACCGCGCGCGGGCGGGCGAAGATATGGACATGAAGCCGCGCGCTGTGACCATCCATTCGCTCGAATTTCCCGGCGAGCGCGAGCACCAGCCGCTACGCTCCGCTTTCGCCACGACGGCCGGCAGGCCGGACCCCTATGACCCCCAGGCCCCTCTCGAACTGGCCGAGACGGTCACGCTCGTCGCCCATGTTTCCAAAGGCACGTACATCCGCTCCCTGGCACGGGATATCGCACGCGCACTGGGAACGCTCGGTTACGTAACCTATTTGCGGCGCATCAAGGCCGGCCCGTTTCGCGTGGGGCAGGCGATTTCGCTGGACAATATGAACGGAATCGGCAAGGGCGCGCCACTTCGAGACCTCCTCCTGCCGCTCGAGGCGGGGCTGGACGACATCCCGGCCTTGCAACTCGACAGGACAAGCGCGCAGGCGGTCCGCCAGGGCCGGGTCCTGTCCGATATGCCCCAACCCGACGGGCTCCATCTCGCCACGCTGGACGGTGTTCCGGTGGCGCTGGTGGAAATCGCCGGGGGCGCCGCGAAAGTGGTGCGGGGCTTCAACCTACCCGATGTCGCGGAGTGAATAAGACATGTCGGTTACTGCCGAAAGCAAACAGAAGATCATCGAGGACAACGCGCAGGCCAAGGGCGATACGGGTTCGCCCGAAGTCCAGGTCGCGATCCTCACCGAGCGGATCA
>JBBSMH010000197.1:0-4234 GCA_038233275.1 Sphingomonadales bacterium
AGCCGCTCCAGATCGGCGCGCGAGGCTCCCTCGACCAGCACGCGCACCGTGCCGTCGGGCAATTTGAGCATCTGCAGCACCTGCGCCACCACGCCCATGTCGTAAAGGTCCTCGCGCGCCGGATCGTCGCAGCCCGGGTCAAGCTGGGAGAGCAGGAAGATGTCCTTGTCACCCTCCATCGCCGCCTCGAGCGCGGCAACCGACTTGTCGCGCCCGACGAACAGCGGGACGACCATGCCGGGAAAGACGACGATGTCGCGTAGGGGGAGAAGCGGGAAGGTCTTGGTCATGGACGGGATATGGGAAGCGGCGCGCGCGCCTGCAACGGGCGGGCGGCGGTTAGCTGTGGAAGCGGGGATCCTTGCAGGGGGACCTAATCGCGGAAACCCGGATCGATCCTGTCCAGTTTCCGCAGGAGGGCTGGCCAGGCGAGCGCGTTGGCAATCATGCCGATGCCGGCGGGCGGGGTCTGCGCCTTGACCTTTTCGGGCGTGCCCTGCGGCGGGTTGTTGAGGTTTTCGCGGCCCGCGCTCAGCATCCTGACCTGCGCGGTGCAGGCGCGCTCGAGGAAATAGAGCCGCAGGAAGCACTCGCCCACCGTCTTGCCAATCGACAGCGTGCCGTGGTTCCTCAGGATCATGACATGCTTGTCGCCCATGTCCTCGACCAGCCGCTCCCGCTCTTCCAGGTCGGTCGCGATACCCTCATAATCGTGATAGGCGATGTCGCTCCGCGCGATCATGCCGGTCTGGGTGTGTTCGAGCAGTCCCCATTCCATCGCGCTGACCGCCTGTCCATCAGGGGTGTGGAGGTGCATTACCGCATGCGCATCCTCGCAATTCACGTGCAGCGCGGAATGGATGGTGAAGCCCGCCGGATTGACCGGATGGCTGGTGGAAATGACCGGTTGCCCCTCGACATCGATCTTGACGAGCGAGGATGCGGTAATCTCCTCGAACATCATGTCGTAGGGGTTGATCAGGAAGTGATGCTCCGGCCCGGGAACGCGCGCTGAAAGATGCGTGAAGATCAGATCGTCCCAGCCGTAATGCGCCACGAGCCGATAGGCAGCGGCCAGGTCGACCCGAACGGCCCATTCCTCCTCGCTCACCTGAGCGCGGACATCGGCGTCCGACCCCGTACCGTGGTCGTTCAACAGCGTCGCCATGGCGATCTCTCCTTCAAGCGTCACCCCATTCCGGGCAGATTGAAGCCCGGCGGCAGGCCCATTCCCGACTGGATGTTTTGCATTTCCTCAGCGGATTTACGGTCGGCCTTGTCGCGCGCGTCGTTGAAAGCGGCGGTCACGAGGTCTTCCAGCATCTGCTTTTCCTCAGGCTTCATCAGACTCTCGTCGATGGTGACGCCCAGGATGCGCCCACGCGCGGTGGCGCGGACCTTGACCAGCCCTCCGCCCGCGCTGCCCTCGACCTCGATCTCGTCGAGCCTGGCCTGGGCATCGCCCATCTGCTTCTGAATCTTTTCCGCGGCTTCCTGGGCCGCCTTGATCATCTCTTCCATCGATTGCATGGTCTTTTGGTCCTCGTGGTTCATTCAAGCCTACGCATCAGGCAAGCAATCGGTTCAATTTCGCCGCCCGCCGCCTGCGATCCGCGCGAGCTCCCCCTCCTCGACGAATTCGGCATCGGGAAAGGCCGCGAAGGCGGCCTTGACCATTGGATGCTCGCGTGCGGCGGCCTTCGCTGCGGCACTCTCAGCTTCCTCGCTTTCGCTCAGGGACAGCATGCCGGCTGCTTCACCCTCGTCCGCTTCTTCAACGATCCAACGCTGGCCTGTGACGCCGAGCAGCGCGTCGCGCAATTGCGGACCGACGTCGTCCTTGTAACGGCCCGCCCGGGCGAAGCGGAGCTTTCCCGGTTCGAGCTCGACGGGGCGGACTTGCAGGCGCATGATGCTCCCTGCGATATGGTTGCCGCCCTGCTCGACCTGCTCGACGAGTGATTTCCAGTCGAGGGAAGCTGCCGGCGCAGAATTCGCCGATGTCTCACCGCCCCGTTGCTCTATCGGCGCACGCGAGGCGAGCTCCTCGAGCATCTTCGCCATTTTGCCGGGCTCGGGCAGATCGCTGGCATGCATCGCGCGCAGCAGCGCCATTCTCGCCGAGACCAGCGGATCGGGGGCCTGGCGGATCTCCTCATGCCCCTTGAGCAGCAATTGCCACAGCCGGTGCAATTGTGAGGGAGACAGCTGTTGCGCCCAACCGGTCAGCTCGCCGCGCTCCTCCGCGCTCGCCCCGTCGGCCTCGCTTCCCGCAACCTGCGCCACGGTGATGCGGTGGACCAGATCCATCAGCGCGCGCATCAGCGCCAGCGGTTCAACGCCCAACGCATATTGCTCGTCCACTGCGCCCAGCAGCGCTCGCGCGTCCCCGGCCAGCAAATGTCCGAGCAGCGCGCGCTGCGCGCCCTTGTCGGCCAGACCGAGCATGTCGCGCACCCTCGCCCCGGTCACCTTGCCGCCCCCGTCTTCCCTGGCGCCCAGGTCGGCATGCGCAATTGCCTGGTCGAGGATCGAGAGCCCGTCGCGCACCGAACCTTCGGCCGCATTGGCGATGATGTGGAGCGCCTCAGGCTCGGCCTCGACTTCCTCCTTCGCGCAAATCTCCGCGAAATGCTGCTCGAGCAGTTCAACCGGGATGCGTCGCAGATCGAAGCGCTGGGTGCGGCTGAGAACCGTAACCGGCAGTTTTTCCACCTCGGTCGTGGCGAAGAGGAACTTCACATGCGCGGGCGGTTCCTCGAGCGTCTTGAGCAGGCCATTGAAGGCTTGCCGCGACAGCATGTGAACCTCGTCGATGATGTAGATCTTGTAGCGCGCGGACACCGCGGCGTAGCGCACCGCCTCGATGATCTCGCGCACGTCGTCGATGCCGGTATGGCTGGCCGCGTCCATCTCGATCACGTCGATATGGCGGCCCTCGGCGATCGCGCGGCACGGTTCGCACACGCCGCATGGATCGATCGTCGGCCCGCCCTTCCCATCCGGCCCGATGCAATTGAGCGCCTTGGCGATCAGCCGCGCGGTCGAGGTCTTGCCCACGCCGCGTACCCCCGTCATCAGGAAGGCGTGCGCCAGCCGGCCGCGCGCGATGGCATTGGCCAGCGTGCGGACCATCGGCTCCTGTCCGATCAGCTCCGAGAAGGTTTGCGGCCGGTATTTGCGGGCGAGAACGCGGTACGGCTGTGCGCTTGCCTGCCCCTGCGGAGGGGCCTCAGCAGCCGCCGGCTCCGCGCGAGACTCCCCTTTCTCCGTCGCGCCCCCGAACATCGTTTCCTGCCCCGCCTGCTCCAGTTCTGCGGGTGATGGCGCGCCTTCTTCCGGCTCGCCAGCGTCCGTTTCCCACGGCAGGTCTTCGGCGTTTTCGGGGGAATCGCTCATTGCATGAAATCACTACGCAATTGCAGGTGCGTTGTCATGCAGGAGCGAAAAAAGGAGCCGAGCGACCCGTCGCAATTCACCTGGGCTGCTTCCTTCCGGACCTGACCCGGTGAGCGAACGCAAACGTCCACCCGACTCCCGGGCGCGCATATGGCGGCGAAGGACGGGGAATTCAACACCGAATGACGGCGCTGCTTTACCTGAAATTGTCGGCGTAGGCCTGCAGCTTGAGGTGCTTGGGCGGGACGGGATGGACGCGGGCCACGATGCCGTATTTCTCGGCATAGGCTGTCGCTTCCTCCCTGCTGGGAAAGGTCAGCAGCACCTGAGCCTGCGTATCGCTGCTCCCGGTCCAGCCCATCAGCGGATCGGCGCGGCGCGCCTCCGACTGTTCGAATTCGAGCACCCATTCGTCGGTCCGCGCCCGGCCGGACTGCATCGCGTTCTTGGGTCGCTGATAGATTCGTGCCGCCATGGTGTGGTCCGCCCTAATTCAGCTCCCGCTGTTTGAAAAGGCGTTCCTGGTCTTGAGGCTCGGCTTTTCGGCCCACGGTTCTTCCGGCCAGCGATGTTTGGGATAGCGGCCCTTCATGTCCTTGCGCACATCGGCCCAGCTCCCGCGCCAGAAGCCCGGCAGATCGCGCGTCGACTGGATCGTCCGGCCGGCCGGGCTGGTCAGCTTGAGCAACAGCGGGATGTCACCGATCACCGGATGGCGCTCGAGGCCGAACAGGGCCTGCACCCGCACCTCGACACTCGGAGCATCATCGCCGGTATAGTCGATCGGGTGATGCGTTCCGGCAGGGGAGACGAATTCGCGCGGCACCTGGGTGTC
>JBBSMH010000198.1:0-4228 GCA_038233275.1 Sphingomonadales bacterium
CGACTCCTGCTCGGTGACTAAGGCCCGACTCCCATGGCGCGGTATATCTTTATCACCGGGGGCGTGGTCTCCTCGCTCGGCAAGGGTCTCATGGCAGCCTCGCTCGCGGCGTTGCTGCAGGCGCGCGGCTATAAGGTCCGCATTCGAAAATTCGATCCCTATTTGAATGTCGACCCGGGGACGATGAGCCCCTATCAGCACGGCGAGGTCTACGTCACCGACGACGGCGCGGAGACCGATCTCGACCTGGGGCATTATGAACGGTTCACCGGGGTTTCGGCCAGGCAAGCGGACAATGTAACGACGGGTCGGGTGTACCAGGACATCATCGCCAAGGAACGGCGCGGCGACTATCTTGGCGCTACCGTGCAGGTGATCCCGCACGTCACCGACGAGATCAAGGCCTTCGCGCTCGCCGACCAGGACGATCACGATTTCATCCTGTGCGAGATCGGCGGCACGGTGGGAGATATCGAGAGCCTGCCGTTTATGGAGGCAATCCGCCAGCTGAGGAACGATCTGGAGCCGCTGCAATCGCTCAGCATTCACGTGACACTGGTGCCCTACATCGCCGCCGCGGGCGAGCTGAAGACCAAGCCGACGCAGCATTCGGTGCGCGAACTGGCAAGCCTGGGCATCAAGCCCGACGTGCTGCTGTGCCGGGCGGAACATCCCATTCCGGAGAGCGAGCGGCGCAAGATCGCGCAATTCTGCAACGTGCGACCCGAGGCGGTAATCCCCGCGCTCGATGCACCGTCGATTTACGCCGTGCCGCTGCAATATCATGCCGAGGGGCTCGACGCCGAAGTCCTGCGCGGGTTCGGGATTACCGATGCGCCCGAGCCCGATCTCTCGCGTTGGTACGACGTCGTCGACCGCTACCAGAATCCCGAAGGCGAGGTGACGATCGCGGTAGTCGGCAAATACGTCGGACTCCAGGACGCCTACAAATCGCTCAACGAAGCGCTGGTGCATGGCGGGCTGGCGCACAAGGTCAAGGTCAGGATCAACTGGATCGACGCCGAGGTTTTCGAGCAGGATGACAGCGATATCGCCGCTCAGCTCGAACCGATGCATGGCATCCTGGTCCCGGGCGGCTTCGGCGAACGGGGCAGCGAGGGGAAGATCGCCGCGGTCCGCTTTGCCCGTGAGCACAATGTCCCCTTCTTCGGCATTTGCATGGGCATGCAGATGGCATGCGTCGAAGCCGCCCGCGCCGCTGGGCATGGCAAGGCGTCCTCGACAGAATTCGGAGAGACGGACGAGCCGGTGGTCGGCATCATTACCGAATGGATGAGCCAGGAAGGTCTCCAGAAACGCGAGGCCGGAGGCGATCTGGGCGGAACGATGCGGCTTGGCGCATATGACGCCATGCTGGCCGGCAACAGCCACGTCTCGCGCATCTACGGCGGCGCGGATTCTATCTCGGAGCGCCATCGCCACCGCTACGAGGTCAACAGTGCCTATGTTGATCCCCTCGAAAAGCAGGGTCTGATGTTTTCGGGCATGTCGCCCGACGGGCTGCTGCCCGAGATCGTCGAACGGCCCGATCATCCCTGGTTCGTCGGGGTGCAGTTTCACCCCGAATTGAAGTCCAAACCCTTCGCTCCGCATCCGCTCTTTGCGGGATTCATCGGTGCGGCTCTGGAACAGGCGCGACTGGTTTAATTTTTTTTAGTGCCGCTTCGGGCTTCAACAGACTGAATTCGCCGGAAGTTTGGCACCCGCGCGTAATTTTTCGCCAATCCTGCCGCCTTTTCGACAATCGGCGCTTTATCTTTTGATAATTCTATATCAGAATTGAAACGGGAATTCGGGTCGAGTCCGTGGTTTTTCCGGACTGAAGGTCGTATCGCACACCAGTGCAGGCTTGTCTCGAAACTGGCCGTCTTCTGCGACCCGGACGGTCGATTTCGAGACTTGGCGGCGTCTGACGTCGCGGGGGCGGTCGCTTTACAGCGCCGCCCCCTATTGTGTTCATTTCAAAGTTTGGAAGTCGCTTACGCGGCCTGGCTGTCCTTTTCGGACTTGTCGGCCTTGTCGCCATCGACGATTTCGAGCTTCTGCTGTCCGCCGATCATAACCTTCTTCGGCTTCATCGCATCGGGCACTTCGCGCACCAGATCGATGACCAGCAGACCGTCGTGCAAGTCGGCATTTTCGACCCGCACATAATCGGCGAGTTCGAACTTGCGTTCGAAGCCGCGATTGGCGATGCCGACATGCAGCATTTCGCCTTCAGGCTCCTCGTCGCGCTTGCGGCCCTGGATGGTCAGCAGGTTCTGCTGGGCGGTGATATCCAGATCGCCGGACGAGAAACCGGCCACCGCCAGGGTGATGCGGTATTCATCGTCGCCGCGTCGTTCGATATTGAAAGGGGGGTAATTGTCGCCGCCCGAGGCAGCGCGCGCCTGATTTTCGAGCAAGTCGAACAGACGGTCGAAGCCGACGGTGGAGCGGCGGAAGGGGGCAAAATCTACTCGGTTCATCGAAACAAATCCTCTTGTGAGCAATTTGATAACCAAGAGAGATCCGGTAGACCGGCATCTCTCAACGATGTCCCGGAACGCCCAGAAGGCCGTCCCGGACGTGTCCGAGATAAGTATCGCGGAAGCGCCTTCAAGGATTTTTTGATGACCCAGCCCAAGGTGACCATCTACACCAAGTTTGGTTGCGGATTCTGCTTCCGCGCCAGGAAATTGCTCGACAGCAAGGGCGTCGAATATACCGAGCACGACATTACGATGGGTGGGCCAAAGCGCGACGAAATGCTCCAGCGCGCGCCCGGCGCACGGACGGTGCCGCAGATCTTTATTGGCGACAGGCATGTAGGAGGTTCCGACGATCTCGAGAGGCTCGAACACGAGGACAAGCTGGACGATTTGCTGGCCGCCTGAATGAGCAGGATCGCGGTCCTCCAGATGACGTCCGGCATCGATCCGGAGGTCAATGCCGAAACTCTGTGCGGTGCGGTGCGCGATGCTGCGGCGGGTGGAGCAGCAATGCTTTTCACTCCTGAAATGAGCGGCCTGCTCGACCGCGATCGGACGCGCGCCGGAGCGGTCATCGCCACTGAAGAGAACGATCGGGTCCTTGCGGCAGCCCGCACGGCGGCGCGGCTGCACGGTGTCTGGGTCGCGCTCGGCTCGCTGGCAATCGACAACGGCGACCGTAGCTGGGCCAATCGCTCCTTCGTCATCGACGCAAGGGGGCAGATTGCCGCGCGCTACGACAAGATTCACATGTTCGACGTCGACCTCGCGAGCGGGGAGAGCTGGCGCGAATCCAACGCTTATCGCGCAGGAGACCGGGTCGTCACGCTTGAAACACCTCTCGGGAAGCTTGGCCTGACAATCTGTTACGACCTGCGTTTCCCGGGCTTGTTCGAGGCGCTCGGCAATGCGCGTTGTGACCTGATCGCGGTTCCCGCGGCCTTCACCGTCCCGACGGGCAAGGCCCATTGGCATGTGCTGCAACGCGCGCGGGCGATCGAAGCCAGCGCCTTCGTAGTTGCGGCGGCACAGGTGGGCGAGCACGAGGATGGGCGACGAACCTATGGCCACAGCCTGGTAGTGGATCCGTGGGGCGAAGTTCTGCTGGACATGGGCGGGGAGGAACCCGGACTGGCGTTCGCCGAAGTCGATCCCGGCCGCATCGAGGAGGCACGTCGACAGGTACCGAGCCTTGCCAACCGCAGGCAAATCCCCAAGTAGAGGGTGCCCATGATCGTCTACGATCTTTCCTGCGACAATGCGCATAGCTTCGAGGGCTGGTTCGGCTCTTCGGACGATTTTGCATCGCAACAGGATCGTGGACTGCTTTCCTGCCCGGTGTGCGGCAGCGACCGGGTGACGAAAGCCCCAATGGCACCCGCCATCGGCACTAAGGACCGTTCCCCGTCAGGCGAAGCTGGGGTCGATACCGCAGCGGAAACGGAAACCTTGTCGAACAAGCCGATGCCGGCAGAGGTTGCCGCGGCGCTCAAGGCGCTTGCGAAAGCGCAGGCCAAGGCTCTGGAAAAGAGCGAGTGGGTGGGCGGAAAATTCGCCGAGACAGCGCGTTCCATGCACTATGGCGAGCGGGACGAAAAGCCCATTCACGGCCAGGCGACGCGTGAAGAGGCGCTTGGTCTTTACGAGGAGGGCATCGGAGTCTCGCCGCTTCTAGTGCCCCTAGCGCCCCCCGACGAACTCAACTGACTGCCTGCGCTTAGACCTGCCATAAGAGC
>JBBSMH010000199.1:0-4206 GCA_038233275.1 Sphingomonadales bacterium
GGCGGGCGCGCCGCCGAGCGCGGGATGCGACTGTTTGCAGCGAAATTGAACGAAAACGGGGCGAAGCACGACTCCGGGGGGGGCGGATCGCCCAGCTTGCTCGCCGAATCGCGGTAGTTCGCGCTCGTCAGCACCGCGCCGCCGCGGGCCGAGAATATCCGTCCGCTCGATTCAACCGTCAGCGACGTCAAGGTTCCGACACCGACGTCGTTTTCGTGGCTGAAACGCACATCTCCTGACACCAAAGCCACGTTTCCGACCACAAAATCGGCTCGGCCGCCGACATTGAGCAGGCCCGGCGTCCATTCCGCGCTCGTTTCCGCCGTCAAAAACGGCGACAGCCCCCGCCTATAGTAAGCGGAGGCTGCAAATTCCCCGTAGTCGTTGCTGACTTCTCCGTACCTTCGTCGGACGAAGCCCGCGTTCAGCGCGAACTCGCTCAGGTCCGGAGCGAGCAAACTTCGCGACGTATAGAAACGCGTGTTCTGGATCGCTTCGCGCCCTGAACTGTCCGTCAGGACGATGGCGATTTCGCCCCTCCCCGCCGCCGTCGGCAGGTTACGAACGGTAAATTCGCCGGGCTCGACCTCACCGACCTTGTAACGCCTGTCGGCGGCGATGAGCTCGAGACCGGTGGGAACCGAAACCTGGCCCGTGAAGGCAGGAAGCGGCGACGTCACCAGATCCGGGCGAAGGGCAAAGTCGGTGGCGATTTGTAGCCCCCCCACGCGCAACGCGCGCTGGCTCTGCCCCCCGGCCGAGATAAAGTCGCCCGCGGTTATCGTTACTCCCCTTTCGGGCATGGCGAGCTGCGCGGCCGTGTTGAGCCGGGTAATGGCCGATCGGCCCGGAACGGGCGCGCTCGAGGCCTGCACCGAGGTAGAAAGCGCGAAATTGCCGCGCACGAGCGCTGCATCGGCAAAACCCGCGGCGCGCATCTTGCCCTGCTGCAGCGTGGCGGTGAGATCGTAATCCACCCGCATCACCGTGAGCGGGCGACTGATCCCGTCGTTGCGCGGCGCGGTGTGCAGATCGATCAGATTGCCCCGGTCGCTTTCACGAAACAGCTGCACGCTTAGGCGCTGGCGGAAGCGATCGAAATTCCACTTTGCGAGTTTGAGAGTATCGACCCGAACGAAACCGCTCGCTCCGTCGGGCACAGGCAAACCCGCCGCCCGCGCCGCGTCGGCATCGATGGTTAAGGCGCCGTTTTCCCAGGCGAGATCGACCATTCGGGCGCGCAGGGCGCCGTCGACGGCAATCTCCGACAGTCCGGGCCCCTCTTCGCCTGTAACCGTATTCGCTGTGAGGCCCCTCGGGATCGCGAATGGATCCGATTGGGCGGTCGCCGGCGTTCCGGTCAAAGCCGCGGACAGGGCCGCAAAGGCTGTGAGGAGGGTCTTAGCTGCAGATGATGGCTGGCTCTGCATCTACCGCCTGGCCGTCGACCTCGGCGGTGATCGTCACGCGCCCCAATCCACAGCCACCCCCGATCGGCCAAGTAATTCCCGCCCCGCCCTGGATGTAGCGAAGCGTATTGCGCTCGACCGGAATCACGCGACCGTCCACGGTTTTCACCTCGATTCCCGTGATGCGCGAGGTTTGCCCACCCGCGTTGCGCAATTCGACCCTGTCCTGGGTCAGGCGCCACGCGAAATTGGCCGGAGCCGCGGATCCGCGATCGAGGAATACTGGAAGTGTAAAACGCAGCCGCGCTTCGGCTTCGCCGTTACGCGCAAGGGTCGGGTCGGGCAATTGGTCGATTGCCAGCCTGAACCGTTTTTCGCCCTCGGACGGCGCTGACTTGCGCACCAGACGCACGATCTGCGTCTCGCCGGGCGGGATGGAAACGATAGATGGAGAAATCGCGAGCTCGCTGCTCGGCGCATACTGGTCTTCGCCGTCTTCCTGCGACCAAGCGAACAACCGGGTCTGGACGGCAAGAACGCGTTCGGAGCCGTTGGTGAGGCGGACCGTGGCGGCCCGTTCCTCGCCTTCGAATTCGAACCGCAGTGGTGCGATGTTGAGCGAGGCGCTCGTATCGGCAAGCTGTTGCTGGGCCGCCGCCGGGCTGTCCGGAACGAGAGCGAGAAGAAGGAGGAATGACCCGCCCGACAACACAGTGGCACGGGCGTGCGATATGATGTCGGTGCGGGTCATTCAGGTCTCCGTATAGTTTAGAAGGTCACGGTTACCGTGACGGTGTCGTTATAGGAATCCGCCGGTACCGAAGCCGCCGAGGCCGGAATGCGGCCATAGGCAGTCAGCGTGAAGGCTGCGCCCGAAGAGGCGGTGCCGGAAACGGTGTCGGTACCCGAGGTCGAGCCCCAGGCCGCCGAACGCAGCGAGTCGGAAAAGATGTTGTACGGAACGGTATTCGCCGGAACGGCGTTGCCCGCCATGTACCGCTGGCCCGCAACAGCGTTGAGGCCCGAGTTGAGCGCGACTTCGTAAGCCGCACCCGTCGTGCAGGACAGCGTGATCGTCGACGTCGAGTCGATGGCTGTGCCACCGATCTGAGTCGGCGAGCCGAACGCCATCGGAGTGGCCGAAACGGTGCAGGAATTCAGCACGTTGACCGAGACCGGCATCGTGTTCGAGGCGGTGCCGGCAAAGGCGGGAGAGGCGATGGCTGCGGTAACAGCAGCGATCCCGAAAGCAATCTTACGCATGGTAGTATCCCCTAATCTTCAGCTTCAACCTTTTTGCAAAGCCGATACCTCCATACGTAGAAGTCCTTGCGAAATCCCTAATGGTTACGCGAAGAACCGCTCTCGTGTTCGGTATATTTTCTAGGGTCTAATGGTTAACACAGAGTAAAACATGGAAGAACTTTTAACCATGTGGCGCCTGAGCTGCCCATTGTGCTGCGATCAAAAAGTGACTGTAATCGTCAGAGTGTCGCTGTAGTTGCCGGCAGTGAGCTTGGTCGCACTTTCGGTAAGTCCGTAAACAGTAAGGTCGACAACGCCACTGGAGCCCGAATTTCCCGAATAGTTTTTTGGATTCCCCGTGCCCCAACGATCCGTGCGGGGCACGTCCTTGTAGATATCGTAGGTGAAATAATCTCCGCTCGAGGGGTTGAACATTCGCCGCTTACCCCCGCCCTGCGGATACAAACCATTATCGATGTCGATGGTGAAATTCGTTTGCGGAGTGCAGCGGACGCTGATGGTCGCACTCGATTGGACCTGCTGATTGGTGTAAGGCGGAAGCATCACGAATACCATCGGCGTAGCCGAGACCTCGCACCCTGAGAGCGGTTGGACCGAAACCGGCATGGTGGTCGTGGCGCGCCCAATGATCTGCGCCTTCACGACCGAAGGAGCCGCAACCAGAACGGCTGCGACCGCAAGGGTCGATAGATGGCGCAGAACTGCGGTCAACGAAGGCCTTTCCGAACTAGTCCAAGGGTTGAACTAGGGGGAAAGCTTTAGATCAACGTTAATATCGCGGACGAAAATATGCGGGCCGATAGAAGGTCCACGTTAAGCATAAGACGCGCGGGCCTATCTAACCCTTTGAAATAACTAGGATTATTTGTCGTGTCGACGGGCGGTGGCGTGTGACTGCCACTTTGCCGCGTGCCCTGATTAATCTTTCGGTCGAGAGGTCGGGGAGAATATGACCCGATGGGTTCCAGGATTGAATCTACCTCCTGATCTCTGGAGGGTACGCCCACCCAGCGAACCTGAACGCGCGCTTCGGCTTCAGATTTCCCCGCCCGTCAGTCTTTGGCAAATAAGGTCCAGCTGGTCGAGCGTGCGATAGTGGATCGTCACGGCACCCTTGCTCGGGCTGGTCCCGGTCTTGATTCGCACATTGAGACCGAGAAATTCCTCCAGGTGCGCTTGGACAGCTGCAATGTCGGCATCCTTGGCACCCGAGCCGGAGCCCGACCGCGATTCTCCGCGCTTTCGCACCGGTTCATCGCTCCGAGCCAGCTTTTCCACCTCGCGGACCGAAAGCGAATCCGCGACCGCGCGCCGCGCCAGCCCGGTCGCGTAACTATGCCCGATGAGCGCGCGCGCATGCCCCATCGACAAGTCGCCCCCTGCAAGCAGCGCAAGCACCTCTTCGGGGAGCGCCAGCAGCCGCTGGAAATTGGCCACGTGACTGCGCGATTTATCGACCATCCGGGCGATTTCGGCCTGCGACATCCCGTCTTCTTCGGCCAGTCGACGATAGGCGCGCGCCTCCTCGACC
>JBBSMH010000200.1:0-4200 GCA_038233275.1 Sphingomonadales bacterium
GAATCCTCGCCCAGGCACAGGAAATGGCGGACGGTCCCGCGCTTGATGCACAAGCGGAGGCGTCGGCGCGCCAAACAGGATGGCGGTGAATTCCGCACATCCTTCAGGGCAGATCGCGCGAAAATACCGAATATTGTGACCGGGGTCTTGTCGCGTCCACCAAAAAAGAAGGACCGGCACGATGGCCGGTCCTTCGGGGTCGGGCGGGAGAATGGAGGGAGGGGGGTCCCGCCCGGGGAAGTCTATTGCTGAACCTCGATGACTGTCACCGTGCCTATGCGGAAGCCGCGTTTGGCCATCTTGCGGGTGTAGTCCGTCCGCTCGTCCTTCAATTCGTGGCCGTATTCCTCCCAGGCATCGCGCAGATCTTCGATATCGCTCGCGCGGCGCAAATCGCTGGTCAGCTCCTTCTGCGCTTCGATCACGTCGATGCGATAGTCGAACCAGGCGCTATTCTCGATGCCTGCGATCGGGCTGGTGAAGATCAACCGTTCCTCGGCGCGCGCTACCTGCTCTTCATAGAGCATCGGAACCGCGGCCTGTGTCACGCCGGCACTGGCCAGCGCGATGGCGGTAAGGGTGAGATTGCGTGTCATGTCTTTCCTCCGTCGTGTCCGGCATTAATCGCCGGTCGGGAAAGGAACGGGTCGCGTCTTCGGTTTAATCCACCCCCGAGCGAAGAATTCGTCTAGGTCCTCGAAATCATGTCGCATCACACCCACACCTTCGAGGTATCGACCAACGGCCCGGGCATGCACGAACTAACCGGCCAGATCGCGGATTGGCTTGAGGCAATCGGCGTTGCGACCGGTCTGATGACCGTATTCTGCCGTCACACTTCTGCGAGCCTCATGATCAACGAGAACGCGGCCGCGGCGGTGCGGCGCGACATGGTGAAATGGCTCGACAGGATGGCGCCCGAAAACGCGTATCACGAGCACGACAGCGAGGGTCCTGACGACATGCCCGCTCACCTCAAAGCGGCACTGACGGGCGTTTCGCTGTCGATTCCGGTGTGCGGGTCGCGGATGATGCTGGGCACATGGCAGGGCGTTTTCCTCGTGGAGCACCGGGCAAGCCCGCACATCCGCCAGGTCGCACTTCACCTTTCGGGAGAATGACGCCGCCCGTCGTGAAGATAAGCGAAACAACGGGCCGCCTTGCGCGTTGCCGCCACGCATGACCATTTCCATAGAATCCAGTTTCGCCTTCGACCTCGACAAGCCGACCGACGTTCTTCTCCAGTTCGAGGCGGCGAAAATCCCCGAGCAGGAGGTGTTCGATGCCAAAACCCGGCTGACCGAAACCGAGCACTGCGCCTGGGTCCCGGCACAGGACAACATCGGGGAGCGCATCTGGCTCCGGGCGCAGGGTCTGTTCGAGGTCGTTTACCGCGCGAAGGTTCGTCTGCAACGCCAGTTGCCCGACCTGGGCAGCCTCGAGCCGCTGCTACCGCACGACATGCCGGGGGAGGCGGTGCAGTACCTTTTCGACAGCCGCTATTGCCCGGCGGACAAGTTCCAGAGCTTCGTCGAGGCGGAATTCGGCGACACCTGGGGCGGCGCGCGGATCCTGGCGTTCCGCGACTGGTTCGATCGGAACTTAACCTACCGTCCCCGCGCCTCGGCCGCCGGCCCCGGCGCACTCGACAGCTTCATCGAACGCTGCGGAATCTGCCGCGATTATGCGCATGTGATGGTCGCCCTTGCGCGAGCCAGCACAATCCCGGCGCGCTACGTCTCCTGCTATGCTCCCGGGGTCGACCCCCCAGACTTCCATGCAGTTGCCGAGGTCTTCCTCAACGATCCCCAGACCCCTGGGGGCGGCACATGGCAATTGGTCGATGCAACAGGCATGGCCGACCCTGCCCAGACAGTGAAGATCGGCGTCGGGCGCGATGCCGCGGATGTGAGCTTCATCACCAGCTTCGGGGCGAGCGAATTCCAGCGCAGTTCGGTCAAGGTGGTGTGCGAGGATTGATCGTCTGGGGGTGGCGTTCACCGCGGCGCCACTTGTCTTGCAACGGGACGCAGCGACCGCCCGGCTGGAATTCACGCGAAATTTACCACATAACCAGGATATGGATGCGATTCTCAAATGGCTCGGCGGTGGAACGGTTGCAGCGGTCGCAGTGCTGGGCGCGCTTGCGTGGACTGCAACCTCCCGGGCAGGAGAAGGCGCGTCGCAGGAAGCATTGATGGGAGCCGTTCGCTCGATTCCCGCTCGGCGGGACTCCGCCGAACTGCATATCGGGGGCGCGATCGCCGCCAAGATGCATGCCGACGCCGACAAACGCGCGGCTGAGGCCCTGACGATCAAGCGGATCCTGCCGATCGAAGGGCCGATGAAATATGGGGAATGGCACTGGGACACCGAGGGCGCGCCCGCGACAGGCGGGCTGGTGGTCACCGTCGATCTGGACGCCCGTGTAATCTCTGTCTTTCGCGATGGTTACGAGATCGGCGCGGCTGTCGCCATGCTCGGGACCGACGAGCACCCGACGCCGACCGGGACCTTCCCGATCCTCTCCAAGCAACGCCACAATGTCTCGGAAAAATACGGAAATGCGCCGATGCCCTGGTCGCTATTCCTGACCCGCGAAGGGGTCGCGATCCATGGCGGCTCAGAGGTGGAAAACGGCTATGCCAGCCACGGCTGCATCGCAGTGCCGGACCCGTTCGCCGACCGGCTGTTTGCCGCAGCGACAGAGGGAGACTTCGTGGTCATCACCAAGGGCAAGCGCATCGGCTTGGGCGACAGCCTGATCTGATCCCGATCAGCCGCTGCGGCGGGGTGGCTCCGGGCGGCAAATCAGCCCGTGTTCGTCGCGCTGGACGATAACGCCGGCGAGATTGCGGCGATTGCCCGATTCGCGGAGGTTCTCGATCAATTGGCTGACCTCGTGGCGGGAGGCAGAGCCGCCGAAACGCTCGATGGCCTGCGAAAGCAAGCGCGCATCGATCTCGGCCCATCCGGAACGGGGCAGTCGGATCTCGCCGTCGCTTTCCACGACGCGATCCTGCCAAAGCGTGTCGGCGATCGAAGAGAGAGCCTCCTCGGCCTCGGCAAGATGGGCTGCGGAGCGCGCTACCGCCTGCGAATCGATCCAGGCGGCATCCGCCAGCGCCATGCGCATTCGGGCACGCTCAAAGCGCGGGTCGCAATTGCCGGGGTCGGCAGCGGCCAGGATTCCGGCCGCGTCGGCTATCCGCGCCAGCTCGCTGCGCCGAAAGCCCAAGAGCGGGCGCAGCACCGGCACCTCGCACCCTTCCACACGGCCCCGCTCGCGGATGCCCGCCAATCCTGCCAGCCCACTGCCACGATTGAGCCGCATCAACAGCGTTTCCGCCTGGTCGTCCGCATGATGCGCGGTCAGGATGGCGGATAGATCCCGCTCTCCGGCCCACTTGCCCAATGCCGCGTACCGCGCCTGGCGAGCCCGATCCTGCAGATTGCCGTGTCCCACTTCGACCTTGAGCACCGCACAGATAACGCCCCGTTCGCTGCAAAGGCGAGCGACAGCGGCACACTCCTCAGCGGATTCACTGCGCAAGCCGTGATCGACGGTCGCAACCTCGAATTCATCGAGAGCCTCGATGGCTAGAAGTAACATAGCCATGCTGTCCGCGCCGCCGGAGACGGCCAGCCCGACATGGCCGCCGGGTGTCAGGCGGTAAAAGGCGCTTGAGAACCTCTCGATCAGTGCGGGATCGACAGACCTATCAATTGCACTTCGCCTTCGCGCGCTGGCTTTCATATTCCGTCCGCAAACGGCCGGTGGCGAGCGCGGGATAGGTTTCCGCAAATTCGGCCAGCGCTATGCAGGCGCGGCGCGTGTCGCTCTGGGCCGCCATCGCCTCGGCGAGATAGAGCAGGCTGTCGCCGGCACGAGCCGCGGTCTTGTCCCCCTGGTAGTTACGCAGGAACCATGGCGCGGCCTCGGTTGGCTTGCCGTCGTCGAGATAGGCACGGCCGAGCAGGTTGCGAGCATAGGTCGTCCGCCAATGATCGGGATGCTGCTCGACAAACAGGGTGAGTTGCTGCTGCGCTTCAGGGTAGAAGCCGGCCTTCCACAAGCGATAGCCGTAGGAGTACTCATCGTCGCCGGCATCGTCGGTCTGCGGCTTGGCGATCGCTTGGACGGCGGCAAGCCTTTCAGGGCTCGGCGCGGATACTGCCGGGCGTGTTCCGGCAGGAACA
>JBBSMH010000201.1:0-4188 GCA_038233275.1 Sphingomonadales bacterium
ACCGCGGCGATCCACGGCTTGCGGGTCTTCCTGACGATCTCGCTGGTCCACGGGGCGAAGAAATCATCGAGATAGAAGTCCGCCGCTTCCTTCTCGCTCATTTCCTTGATGTCTGCGCCCGCGGCAAAGGCCTTGTCGCCTGCGCCGGTCAGCACGGCGCACAGCTGGCTGTCATCGGCCTGATAGGCTGCGAAGGCGTCGATCAGCTCATCCAGAACCCGCGAATTGAGCGCGTTCAATGCCTCGGGGCGGTTCAAGGTGATCAGCGTGACCGCGTCCCGCTGTTCGACGGTGATAGTCTCGTAACTCATAGGGGTTTCCATTCCTCCTCGGGAGGCAGAGGGGCGAAGATTGCGTCGAGCAAGTCCTTGCCCACGCCCTCGGGGCTCGCCGGGTTCCACTTGGGATCGTTGGTCTTGTCCACGATCACCGCCCGCACCCCTTCGGCGAAATCGGGGCGCAGCAGCACCCGGCTGGCGATACGGTATTCGTTGCGCATCTCGTCGGCGAAATCGTCGAACTTGCCCCCCTCGCGCAACTGGCGCAGCGCCACCTTGCAGGTTTGCGGGCTCTTGGTCCTCAGAGTCGCCAGTTCCTTCGCTGCCCATTCGTCGCCATCGCTGGCCGCGCTTTCGAGGCTGGCGATGATCTCGTTGTAGCGGTCGGAAGCGAAGTGCCTGGCGATCTTGTCGGCGTTCTCGGCTATCCGGGCAGGCGGCGGCGTCTCTGAAAGTTCGGACAGGATGCCTGCGATGCGGTCGGGCTTTTCCGCGATTCGCGCCTTCGCCTCCGCCAGCTTCTCGCTCGGCATGTAATGCGTCGCGATGCCCGCCCAGGCGCATTCGGCCCCGTCGAGCCGCGCCCCGGTGAGCGCGAGGAACTGTCCGATCCGCCCCTGCAGGCGCGAGAGATACCATCCACCGCCGACATCGGGAAACAAGCCGATCCCCGTCTCGGGCATGGCGAAGCGCGTGTTCTCGGTCGCCACGCGGTATTTCGCGGGCATGGCGATGCCCACGCCACCGCCCATGGTGACGCCGTCCATGAAAGCCACCACCGGCTTGTCATATTCGAACAGCTGGTGATTGAGCTGGTATTCGTCGTGAAAGAACTTGCGCCCCGAAACGCCGCCGTCGTTGAGCGCGGAGTTGCGCAACAGGTTGATGTCCCCGCCGGCGCAGAACCCGCGCCCCTCGGCATGATCGAGGATGATCGCCTGGACGCCATCGTCCTTCGCCCATGCCGAAAGGGCCGCGCTCATCGCGTGGCACATGTCCAGCGTGAGGGCATGAATCGCCTTGGGCCGGTTGAGCGAGATGTGGCCCGCCGCGCCGTGGGTGTGGATATGGACCTCGTCGGTCCCGAATTCCTTCATCATTGCCGCAGCAAATCCCTTCCCACGATCATCCGCATGACCTGGTTGGTCCCTTCGAGGATCGAATGCACACGCAGGTCGCGCCAGAAGCGTTCGATCGGATAGTCCTTGAGATAGCCATAGCCGCCGAATAGCTGCAGCGCGTCATTGACGATCTTGCTGCCGCTGTCGGTCGCGAGCCGCTTCGCCATGGCGGAAAACCTGCTCTTGTCCGGCGCGTTATCGGTGACCTTGGCGGCGGCGAGATAGAGCAGCGCGCGCGCCGCCTCCAGGTCGGTGGCCATGTCGGCGAGCATGAATTGCGTGTTCTGGAAATCGGCAACGGGCTGGCCGAATTGCTGGCGTTCCTTGGTGTATTTCACCGCCTCGTCGAGACACCGCTGCGCCCCGCCGAGCGAACAGGCCCCGATGTTCAACCGCCCGCCGTCGAGGCCCATCATCGCAATGCGGAAGCCTTCGCCCTCGGCTCCGACCAGGTTTTCGGCAGGCACGCGGGCGTCCTCGAAAATCAGCTGCGCGGTAGGGCTGGCATTCCAGCCGAGCTTCTTTTCGGGCTTGCCGAAACTGACCCCCGGGGCATCTTTCTCCACCACCAGGCAGGAGATTCCCTTGGTCTTGTCCTCGCCGGTGCGGACCATGGTGACATAGATGTCGTTGAACCCGCTGCCGGAAATGAACTGCTTGGTGCCGTTGAGGACGTAGTGATCGCCATCCCGCCTTGCGGTGGTCTTGAGCGCGGCGGCGTCCGAGCCGGAGCCGGGCTCGGTCAGCGCATAGCTGGCGATGTGCTCCAGCGTGACCAGCCGCGGCAAATACTTCTGCTTCACCGTGTTGCCGCCGAAGCGGTCGATCATCCAGCTCGCCATGTTATGGATCGAGATATAGGCGCTGGTGGCGGGGCAGCCATAGGCCATCGCCTCCATGATCAGCGCCGCCTCGAGCCGCCCGAGCGCGATGCCGCCCGATTCCTCGCTGACATAGATCGCCCCGAATCCGAGCTCGCCGGTCGCCTGGATGACGTCGCGCGGGAAATGGGCCTTCTCGTCCCATTCGGCGGCGTGCGGGGTGACATTGTCGGCGGTGAAGCGCTGCGCCATCTCCTGGATCGCAAGCTGCTCGTCGGTAAGCTGGAACTGCCCTATCATGCCGCCCCAATAACCGCTTCTGCCTCGATTTCCACCTTCCATTCGGGGCGGCACAGCCAGGATGCACCCACCATGGTGGCGGCGGGGCGCGCTTCGCTGAACCACCGCGCATGCACCGCGCCGACCGCCTCCTGGTCCGCCGGATCGGTCAGGAACATGCGGGTACGCACGACATCCGCCGCGCTCCCGCCCAATTCCTCGATCGCGCGGACGATAAGCGCGCAGCAGCGCTCGGCCTGCGCTGCGGCATCGCCGGGCGTGGTTGAACCGGCGTCATCCACCGGACCTGTGCCGGCGACGATGATGCGATCGCCCTCGCGCACTGCCCGGGCGAAGCCGAACCGGGCCTCGTAGGGAGAACCGGTAAAGCAGCGGCGGCGCGAACTCATCCGCAGTGGATGCGCGTTATGACCATCGCATCGTCATATTCGACATTCAGCCGGTCGAGCCTGTAATCCATCGTGACTGCGCTTCGCGGCGGTATCCACCGAATGGACCTGGCTTGCGACCACTCGAGCAGCGTGGCGCCGAGCGAAGCGGTGGCTTTCTCGCCCAGATATTGCTGGACCCGATCGGCATTGCACTCGCCATCTCGCGGCATTTCGACCTCTCGCGGAGTTTCCGGGCCCTCGCTCACCGTGGCACAGGCGGCGCCGGCCAGGGCGAGACTTGCTATCATAACTCTCATTTACGGCACCTCTTCAGTGGCATGGGTTCGAACCTTTCCTCGCCTTCGACAGCGGACGGGATCAGCCGCTCTCTGTCGTCCAGCGTAAAACGTCGCTTCATCGTCCAGGTTTCGCCTTCGCCCCCCATCGCCAGAGTGACGACGATCGCATCGGCCCCCTCGGCGCGTATGTCCGTGACCTGGCCCTGCGATTCGTAGAAACCGAAAGCGTTCTCACCGATCTCGACGCGCAGGTCGGAAGCCGGGTTGCACGAGCCCTCGACATAATCCCACACGCCACGAAACCGCTCCGGAACAGAGGTCAACTGGCGTGCCGGGCCTTCCTCGGTCGGGTCGGCGAGCGATCGCTCGCCCTGGCGCAGTGTCGCGTCGTCTGTCCCGCCGCTTGGCGCAACCTCGCTGTCGACCGGGGCCGAGGCGTCTTGCGAACAGGCGGCGAGGGCGAGTGCTGCAACGGCAAGGAAGGGCCAGTGCACCGCGGTTACCCCATCGTCGGGATAATGAAGGCGTCCTTGTTGCCGGCTTCGGCGAAACCGTCGGGCCAGCGCTGGGTGACAGTTTTGACCTTGGTCCAGAACTTCAGCCCTTCGGTGCCGTACTGGTTGGTATCGCCGAAGGCGCTGCGCTTCCACCCGCCGAAGCTATGATAACTCACGGGCACCGGGATCGGTACGTTGATCCCCACCATGCCGACATTGACGCGGGATGCGAATTCGCGCGCGGCATGGCCGTTGCGGGTGAAGATCGCGACGCCGTTGCCGTATTGGTGGTCGCTGGGCAGTCGCACCGCCTCTTCGAAATCCTTCGCGCGCACGATCTGGAGGACGGGGCCGAAGATTTCCTCCTGATAGCTCTTCATCTGCGGCGTGACGCGGTCGATCAGCGTCGGGCCGACGAAGAAGCCGTCCTCGTGCCCCTGCAGGCTGAAACCGCGCCCGTCGATGACGATCTCCGCGCCTTCCTCCTCCGCCTTGTCGATC
>JBBSMH010000202.1:0-4185 GCA_038233275.1 Sphingomonadales bacterium
GGCCGCCAGCGCGCGCTCTTCCACCAGTTCGCTGCTCCGGCTCATCAGCAGATGCCAGTCGCGCCCGCCTCTTGCCAGCGTCAACACGCAAAACTCGCCGCTACATCGCGCGTCGGGCCATGCGGCAAGCGGGACCAGCTCGCCCTCGGCCCCCGCCATCTCGCGCAAATTGTCGCGCGCATAGGAACTCCGGCTGTCGCGCAGGACCAGCAATCGATCGTCCTCGCCGGTTACCCCGACGTGGCGCCCGTCCCGGGTTATGAGAACGTCCGGGACGGGTGTGAATGCCAATGCGACCGCACCGATTGCGATCGGGCCGAGTCCTGCAAGACGGGCGCGGCCTCGCCACAGCGCCAGCCACAGCGCGCCGCTCACGAACAGCAGCAGGGTCCCCAGCCCCATCTGCGGCATCAGCTTGACCGACCCGGGCAGCGCTGCGGTAAACCGCGCAAGCGCGATGAGCACGTGGAGCGACTTTCCTGCCAGCCACCACGCGGGCCCGCCGAGCCCGACCAGATCGAGAAAAAGCGCCAGGGCGATCAGCGGCATCGAAATGAAAGTGACCAATGGAATCGCCAGCACATTGGCGAACGCCCCGTACACACCGGCGCGGTGAAAGTGGAACAGCACGATCGGCATGAGCGCGAATTCGATCAGCAATCCGGTCAGGAACAGAATTGCGATCCGCCGTCCGGTCTTTCGCGCCCAGCTCTCGTCGCGCGGAGCCAGAAAATCACGGGCCCAATGGGTGCTGTGCAGTGCGATGATGGCGATCACCGCAGCAAAACTCATCTGGAAACTCGGCCCCATGAGCGATTCGGGCCACAGCGCGAGCACGACTATCGCCGCCACTGCTACCATCCGCATCGACAGCGGCTCACGGCCGAGAGCCAGCGCCAGCAACACCAGCACGGCGCCCACGCAACTGCGCACCGTGGGCACCTGGGCGCCGGTCAGCAGCGTATAGGAAATACCGGCCAGCGCCGCGATGGCCGCTGCCACCAGCGGCAGCCGCACCCGCAACGTCAGCCAAGGCCAGAGAGCAAGCAATTTCAACGCCAGCATATAGGCCGCTGCGATCACGGCGCTCACATGCAATCCACTGATCGAGAGAAGGTGCGTCAGTCCCGCGTCGCGCATGGCGGCTTCGTCATCCTCGGTAATGGCACCCCGATCCCCGCTTGCCAGAGTCGCCGCGATGCTGCCTTCCGATCCCGACAGCCGGCTGCGCACATGCGCAGACAGGCTGCGCTGCGCTTTTGCGACCAAGTCGTCGCGCGACGCCGTCTCCAGCACCTCGATTTCGCCGATCAGGGTGCCTGTCGCCACCAACCCGTCGAACCAGGCGGTGCGAGCGAAGTCGTAGCCACCGGGAAGAATGGGCGCTGCCGGAGGCATGAGCCGCGCGCGCAGCTGGATGCGCGCGCCTTCTTCCAGGTTCGCCAGATCTTTCTCGGTAGGGACGTTGATGCGCAGCTTGACCGCTCGCGCATTTTCGGGGTCGCGCGCCGCCAGGACCAGCCTGATGCGATCCTCCGCCGGCCGTTCCTGCCGCTCGAGGATCCGTGCATCGAGCCGTTCGACCCGCGGATAATCGATCGCCCGCGCGCCGACCACTTCCGACCGGGTCCACACCAGGGCGAGCCCTGCCGCGACAACCAGCGCCATTGAAACCGTGGCGAGCATGAGTTGAAACCGACCCTCACGACCCTGCCAGAGCCCCCTGGCGGCCAAGACGATCAGAAGGCAAGCAACCAGGGCCGCAAGCCACTGCCACGGACCAGTGAGCCAGAACCACGCCCCGATGCCCGCGGCGAGCCCGACCGCAAGCCAAGGTCCGCGATCGAATCCGGCGGCGGCCAGATGACGCTCCATGCCGTCGGCGATACTGGACAAGTCAGCGAGCTTGCGCCAAGGGCGCTGCACTGCAACATGCCCCTCGGGACCGGCATTTTTGCCCGCCCCTCCGAAAGGCACAATGGGCGTTCCCGGCCTGGCCATGCAGGCGTTTGAAAGGAAGCGAGAGAGAATGGCAAGCGATAGCGGAACCGCAACCGGCCGAACGGCGGGAACGGTGGTCACGCGATTTGCCCCCTCGCCAACCGGGTTCCTGCATGTCGGCGGCGCGCGAACCGCGCTGTTCAACTGGCTCTTTGCCCGCCATCACGGGGGCAAGGCTTTGCTGCGTATCGAGGATACCGATGCCAGGCGCAGCACGCAGGAGGCGATCGACAAGATCATTGAGGGACTCGACTGGCTCGGGCTCGACTACGATGAAGAGGCGGTGTTCCAGTCGCAGCGGGCCGACCGGCATCGCGAAGTCGCGCTGCAGCTACTCGAAGCAGGCCATGCCTATAAATGCTTCGCCACTCCCGAGGAGCTCGAGGCGATGCGGGCGGAGCAGCGCGCCGACAAGCAGCCGCAACGCTATGACGGCCGTTGGCGCGATTGCGACCTTGGCGATCATCCCGCCGGTGCGCCCTTTGTCATCCGGCTGAAGGTGCCCAAAGAAGGCGAGACGGTGATCGACGATGCCGTGCAGGGCCGCGTCACGGTGCGCAACGAGGAGATCGACGATTACGTTCTACTACGCGCCGACTCGACCCCGACTTACATGCTCGCCGTGGTGGTCGACGATCACGACATGGGCTGCACCCATATTATCCGGGGCGATGACCACCTCAACAATGCCTTCCGCCAGCTGCCGATCATTCGCGCGATGGGGTGGGATGAGCCGGTTTACGCCCATGTTCCGCTGATCCACGGCCCTGATGGAGCGAAGCTGTCCAAGCGGCACGGCGCGGTGGGCGTAGAAGCCTATCGCGATGAGGAAGGCATTCTGCCCGAAGCGCTGTTCAACTACCTGCTGCGGCTCGGCTGGGGTCACGGCGACAGGGAAGAAATCACCAAAGAGGAAGCGATCAAGCTGTTCGATCTGTCCGGAGTGGGGAAGAGCCCGTCCCGGTTCGACCTCAAGAAGCTGCAGAACCTCAACGCACATTACATCCGCGAAGCGGACGACGCGCGCTTGGCGGGGCTGGTGGCCGAACGGATCGGCCCCCACGCCGACAGGGAAGTGCTCACGCAAGCCATGCCGGTGCTCAAGCCGCGTGCGAAGAATCTCGACGAACTCGCTGAAGGGGCAGCATTCCTTTTCAGGCAGCGGCCACTCGAGATGACCAACCAGGCTGCGGCACTCCTCGATGACGAAGGGCGCGCCAGGTTGGCCGAGGTGTCGGCTGCACTCCACGCGGAAAACGACTGGACAATCGAGGCGCTGGAAGCCACTACCAAGGCGCTCGCCGAGAGGCTGGACCTGGGTCTCGGCAAGCTGGCGCAACCGATGCGCGCGGCTTTGACCGGGACCACCGTGTCGCCGGGTATTTTCGACGTGCTGATCCTTCTGGGAAGGGAAGAAGCGCTCGCGCGGATCGACGCGCAGGCTGCTCCGGCAGACGCAGGCATTTGAGGACGAAGGAGACGGCGATGGCCGACAAGACTGCAAAAATCGAACTCGGCGGCGGGGATTTCGAATATCCGGTGCTCGAAGGCAGCGTCGGCCCCGAAGTGATCGATATTCGCAAGCTCTATGGCCAGACCGGGGCCTTCACCTACGATCCCGGCTACAAATCGACTGCGAGCTGCGAGAGCGCGCTGACCTATATCGACGGGGAAGAAGGCGTGCTCCTTCACCGCGGCTATCCGATCGGACAGCTGGCCGAACATTCCAGCTTCATGGAAGTCGCCTACCTGCTGCTCAATCATGAGCTCCCCTCCGGCGAGGAGATGGAGGAGTTCAACTACACCATTACCCGGCACACCATGCTGCACGACCAGTTGCGGCAGTTCTACCAAGGGTTTCGCCGGGACGCGCACCCCATGGCGATCATGTGCGGCGTGGTTGGCGCGCTGTCCGCGTTCTACCATGACAGCACCGATATTTCGGATCCCGAGCACCGCAAGATTTCCAGTCACCGGCTGATCGCCAAGATGCCGACGATCGCTGCATGGGCCTACAAATACGCCATCGGCCAGCCTTTCATGCAGCCGCAGAACGATCTTAGCTACACCGGCAATTTCCTGCGCATGACCTTTGGTGTTCCGGCCGAAGAGTTCGATCTGCATCCCGCGGTCGAGAAGGCGATGGACCGGATCTTCATCCTCCATGCCGATCACGAACAGAAC
>JBBSMH010000203.1:0-4139 GCA_038233275.1 Sphingomonadales bacterium
CAGCGCACGGTGCGCGCCGAACTGCTCAGCCTTGTCACCGATCTCGAAGGAGCGAGCGAGGTCGGCGGCCTGTTCCTTCACCCGGGCGAACGCGCGGGCGGGCTCGGCCTGCTGCTGGCGCGCAGCCGTTACCTGTTCATTCGGATGCACCGCGCGCGCTTCGCCGACCGCATCATCGCGGAGTTGCGGGGGGTGATCGACGAGCGCGGCGGCTCGCCGTTCTGGGACGGCGTCGCAGGACGCTTTTTCGGCATGACCTTCCAGGAAGCCGATTATTTCAACGCCATCAACGGCAATCAGTTCATCGCCGATCTGATGCCCAAGCATCCGGTCTATGTCGCGATGCTGGACGAGGAGGCGAAGAAGGTCATCGGCGTGCCCCATCCCAGCGGCCGCGCCGCCATGCGGATGCTGGAGAACGAAGGCTTCGCCTACGAAGGCTATCTCGACATCTTCGACGGCGGGCCAACGATGACCGCGCGCACCGACCAGGTGAAGAGCATTATCGAGGCGTTGCCGGGCCAGCTCGCCGACTGCGAGCTGGACATAGGCGAGCGCGCGCTGATAGCCACCGGCACGCTCGAATCCTTCCGCTGCGCCTATGGCATGCGCGAATTTCAGCCCGACGGCACGATCTGCATCAACGAGGTCTGCGCTCGCGCGCTCGAAGTGAGCGAGGGCGACGAGGTGTGGAGCGTGGCGCGTTGAACGGACTGGTCGAGATCAATTTCGACGGGATCGTCGGCCCGAGCCATAATTACGCGGGCCTCAGCCTGGGGAATATCGCCAGCGCGAGTCACAAGGGCGATCCATCCTATCCGCGCGCCGCGGCCCTGCAGGGAATCGCGAAGATGCGCGCGAACATGGATCTGGGGCTGGCGCAGGGTTTCCTGCTGCCGCTGGCGCGCCCCAATTTGCGCCTGTTGCGCGATCTGGCAGTGGACGAAGGTGCAGATCGCGCGCTGATCGCCGCCGCATGGTCCGCCAGCAGCATGTGGACCGCCAACGCCGCCACGGTCAGCCCCGCTCCCGACACCGCCGACGGGCGCTGCCACCTGACTCCCGCGAATTTGGTCACCATGGTCCATCGCGCGCAGGAATGGCGCGATACGAAGCGCCAGCTTGCCCTCGCCTTCGCCGATTCCCGCCACTTTGCGGTGCACGATGCGGTTCCCCCAAGCTTCGGCGACGAAGGTGCGGCAAACCATATGCGCTTTTGCGAAAGCCATGGAGCGCCGGGCATCGAGGTGTTCGTCTACGGCAGGCAGGGCGGCCGGTTTCCCGCCCGGCAGCACGAGCAGGCGAGCCGTGCCGTGGCGCGATTGCACGGGCTCGATCCCGAGCGCTGCGTTTTCATCGAGCAGAATCCCCAGGCGATCGCGGCGGGCGCGTTCCATAACGATGTCGTCGCGGTGGCCAATCAGCGCGTGTTGTTCGCACACGAGCGCGCCTTTGCCGACCGGGCGCACGCCCATGAGGCGATCCGAGCGGCATTTCCTGCCCTCGAAGTGGTCGAGGTGCCCGAGTATGCGGTGAGCCTCGAGGAAGCCATCCGGACTTACCTCTTCAATGCGCAGCTACTCACCCTGCCCGATGGGACCATGGCGCTGATCGTGCCGAGCGAGTGCCGCGAGAGCGCGGCGGTGTGGAAGTGGTGCGAGGACATGCTCGCCTCCAACGGCCCGATCCGGCAAGTCATCCCCGTGGACGTGCGCCAGTCGATGGCCAACGGCGGCGGACCCGCCTGCTTGCGTCTGCGCGTGGTAGCCGATCCGGCCACGGTGGATGCCCGGTTCCTGTTGGACGAGGCCAAGGGCGATCGGATCGAGGCAGTTGTCGGAGAAATGTGGCCCGAACAGATCGACCCTGCCGACATCGGCAGCGAGATGCTCGCCAAAACGGTGATTGAGGCACGCGAGGCTCTGCTCGGAGTGCTGGCGCTCGACGAGTTGGTCTGAGGACTCCGCTGCCCGATCGAATGAGAGTTAACGCGCTGGACCGCTTTGTCGGCCCCGCTTACACTGGTTTTTGCATTAACCATCGGACCGCGCGCGAAGCCGTTGTTGGCACGCGATTTGCAGCCCGCCGTGTTAACGAAAGGAGCGTGACACGTGCTGAAGAAGATCGGGCGCCTGTTCGTCATCAAGACGCGGCTGGAAGCCTATCTGATCATCTTCGCGCTCGCGCTCGGGGCCATGACGCGGGGCGTGCAATACACGCTCGAGTATCCGGGCGTCGGTGGCTATCTGCTATGGGCTGCGACGGCAGGCGCTGTGTTCCTCGGCGGGGCCAAGATCCTCGATTGCATTCGCTACGAGGAAGAGGCGCGAAAAGCGGAGACCGAGGCGCAAGCCGACGGGTGAAACAATTTATCAGTTCATTCTGAAGAAGGTGGGGGTTTCTGTTGCTTGCTACCCCAAGCATTTGCTCCCGGCGGAGAAGACCGTTCCGCCTGAGCGAGCAAGGCTCCGGCCAGCGAATGTAGAGTGGGGAGATTCTGTTGCTAGCCTCTCCCCGGGGCCCCGGAATCCGCTTCTGTTGCCCGGTGGGTCCAACCGCGCTTTAGCTTTGTAAGATCAGGGCGTTAGCCCATCAGATTACGCAGCGATAGCGAGTGCTTCATTGTCATTGGCACTTGTGGGTTTTGAACAGTTTTACGGGTTACTCAGCCCGGGCAAAAACACCGTCTTTCAACACACGTCGATCCTAGTTCGGCCCCGTCAGAAACCTCGGATCCCGAGGGTTGTGGTGGAGCCGCCGGGTACTGCCCCCGGGTCCGTTGTGCCTATTACACGGCGCCATTTATCGCCATAGTCCGCCGAAACGGACAGCCCCTATATAGGCGTTTTTCCCTTAATGTTAAGTGGACGATGCGTTCGCGGCGCTCCGGCCCCCTTTCAGTTCGGCAAGAATCTTTTTCAATACATCGAGTTGGGGATCGGTGGGAACCTCGTCGTTCTGGGAGCTGTCCTCGGTCTCGGCCTGTCTGGCCTGCATCTCCTCGGTAACCCGGTTGACGCTGCGGACCAATACGAACAGCGCAAAGGCCACGATGAGGAAATTGATCACCGCAGTGAGCAGCGCGCCATAGCCGATCATCGCTACACCGGCTTCCTTCATCTGCTCGTAATTGGTGAGCGAACCCTCATACCCTTCGGGGATCGCACCCAGCCGAAGAAACCAGTTGGAAAAATCGATCTCGCCGAAGATCGAGCCGATCACGGGCATCAGCACGCTTTCGGTAAGCTGCGTCACGATGCCGCTGAATGCCGCCCCGATGACCACGCCCACGGCCAGATCGATTACATTGCCGCGCGCAATGAACTTCTTGAATTCGGTCCCCATGCCCTTCGCCGTTTCTCCTGCTTTCCGCGCGCCCTGCCAGCGCGACCGGTCTATCGCAAGTTCGCCGCTATTGAATGTCCTCGGGGCCGTGCTATCTAGCTAAGACAGTCATCCAAAGGGGTTCGAGGATCATGAAGAGTTTCGCCGCCATCCGTACCGGACTTGTCGCCGCCGCCGCGCTCGCGCTGTCGGCCTGCGGGATCAACTCGGTCCCCGCGGCCGAGGAGAACGCCAAGGCAAAATGGGCCGACGTCGAGGCGGCGTTCCAGGAACGCGCCAATCTCGTGCCGAACCTCGAGCAAATCACGATGAGCTCGGCCGAACAGGAGCGCGAGACTCTCGAAGGGGTGATCCAGGCGCGCGCCTCGGCCACCCGGCCCGAAATCCGGCTCGATGGCGACGATCTCAACGATCCGGAGAAAATGGCCCAATATCAGCAGGCACAGAACACGTTCGGCGGGGCGCTTTCGCGCTTGATGGCGAATGTGGAGGCCTATCCGGAGCTGCGCAGCCAGGAAAACTTCGGCCGCTTCATGATCCAGCTTGAGGGTCAGGAGAACCGCATTCGTGTCGCCATTCGCGACTACAACGAAGCGGTGCGCCAGTATAACACCACCATCCGCACCTTCCCCGACACGATCGGCGCGAACATCATCCACGGCGCGGAGCCGATGGTACCCTACGAGGCGGTGACCGAAGGCGCGGAGGTTGCGCCCGAACTGGATATGCGGAGCGAGTGAGGGCGCACCACCTCACCGCATCACCGCTGAGGCATCTGCTCGTCCTGCTCGCCG
>JBBSMH010000204.1:0-4139 GCA_038233275.1 Sphingomonadales bacterium
GGGTGATAGCGATATTGCTTGCGCCCCTTGGCATCGACGCCGGTTGCGAGGATGTGACCGTTCGGCGCGGGGCAGAGCCAGGCATCGGAATAGGCCGGCGGCAGCGCGACCGCATTGAGTCGCCGCTTCTCCGCGGGATCGGTAATCAATTTGCCGTCGGGGTCGTAATAGGCCCAACCGCTGCCCGCGCCCTTGCGCGTAATGCCGGGCAGATCGTCATCGACATAAATCAGTTGGGAAGGGTGCGACGCCATGCTGGCTTGAACCGACCGCCCTCCTTGCGGTTCCGCGGACCATGCACCATCTGCCCCTTCAGCCTATCACGAGCAGGAGAACCCGATGGCAGATGCGTCCTACACGCCCCCCGAAGTCTGGACCCATGACAAGGACAATGGGGGAAAGTTCGCGAGCATCAATCGCCCCACGGCAGGTGCGCGCGAGGACAGGGAGCTTCCGGTCGGCGAGCACGATTTCCAGCTCTATTCGCTCGCCACCCCCAATGGGGTGAAAGTGACCGTCCTGTTCGAGGAATTGCTGGAAGCCGGCCATTCGGGTGCCGAATATGACGCCTGGAAGATCGATATCGGCGAAGGCGATCAATTCGGCAGCGGCTTCGTGGCGATCAATCCCAATTCGAAGATACCCGCCCTTCTCGACCGCAGTGGCGCCGAGCCTTTCCGTATCTTCGAAAGCGGCGCCATCATGCTGCATCTTGCCGAGAAATTCGGCGCCTTCCTTCCTTCGGACTCCAAGCGTGCAGAGGTGCTGAGCTGGCTGTTCTGGCAAATCGGCAGTGCCCCCTTCATCGGCGGGGGCTTCGGCCATTTCTACGCTTATGCGCCGGAGAAATTCGAATACCCCATCAACCGCTACGCGATGGAAACCAAGCGGCTGTTCGATGTCGCCGATCGGCGGCTGGCGGAAAACGAATATCTCGGCGGTGCGGACTATACGATAGCCGACATGGCTGTCCACGCGTGGTTCGCCCCGTTCGTCGAAGGTAAGATTTACAACGAGGCTGCGAAGTTTCTTTCGATTTCCGATTACGAGCATGTCGGGCGATGGGCGCGGCAGATTCTCCAACGGCCGGCCGTGAAGCGCGGCCGGACGGTCAACAAGACCTGGGGCGAGGAGGACGAGCAAGTACCCGAGCGCCACTCGGCCGCCGATTTCACCGGCAAGAGTATCGGCTGAAAGCCTGGCTGGGGTGGCAGGGATCGAACCTGCGAATGCCGGTACCAAAAACCGGTGCCTTACCACTTGGCTACACCCCAGCAGGTGCTCGGCGGACTGGTAGCGGAGGAGGGACTCGAACCCCCGACACGCGGATTATGATTCCGCTGCTCTAACCACCTGAGCTACTCCGCCCCATCGGCGCTTTGCGTCCGGCCATGGCCGGCGCAAGCCTCCGCCGCGGCGGGGGCAGGCGGCGCATTTAGGGCCCGCCCCGCACCTGGTCAACCGTTTCTAGGTGGCGGTCTGGACGCTCTGGGGGCCATCGCCATTTTTGGTGTTCATGCGGTCGATCTTGCTTGCGAGACCCCGGTTCAGCGCTCCCGAAAAGGCAATGCCCAATTCGGGCACCTCGCGCGAGAAATGGCCCAGCGCGTCGCGATCGAATACCGCAATCCGCATCGGCTCGATGACCCGGACGGTGGCCGAGGCCTTGTCTCCGGAAACGAGGCTCATTTCCCCGAGAAAGTCACCAGCACCGCACAGCCCCACGCGGCGTTCGCCGATTTCCACCCCGGCGACTCCGCTGGCGATGTAGACCAGGGGCGGATCTGGCTGCCCTTGCTCCATCAGCACCTCACCCACACGCGCGGTGCGCCACGTGATGAGATCGCGCAATCGCCCACGATGATTGCTGTCCCCGATGCCGAGGACCCCGTCAAACAGCAGCTGCTCGTCACCCATGGCGGTTCCGGCCTGCGCCCGCCGCATCAGAACGAGGAGCTGGGCCGCATTCACGACAACAAACAATCCCGCAATCAAGAGCGCCAGTTCATCCCCTCCCGACAGGAAAGAAGCAAAGGCGGCCAACCCGGCGGTCAAGGCAAACACCCGCAACGCGCGGATCGAGGTCATCAGGAATGCCGCAACCAGCAAGATGCCCGCAAGGTATGGCAGTAAGCCGATCGTATCCATCCTGTGCCCCTCGTTCCTAATCGTCCGATTCTCAGGTGCGGCCGCGAAAGGCGTATCGCTTCCGCGGCTCCCACGGCCCTCCTGTATAACGGTAAAGTGCCAGACCGCGAAATTCGAACGCTCGCGCCTGCACTTGCAGGCCGAGCCGAGCCTGAAGTTCCCTCGCTTCAGACACCGTGACCTTGTTCTGAATCGTGACGTGCAGGCGCGGCCGATGTTGGTCTTGGCCGGTCAGCAGCTTGTGGACGCTCTCGGCAATCTCGTCGCGCAGGTCAGGCAGGCCCGGACTGGATATTTCCAGGGCGGTTCCCCGCCCCAGGCTCATGACCCCATCGAGCCTTGCCCCGACGGGCGCCCACGCCGCAGCACATCGTTTGAGCACTCGGTCCAGTTCCGCTTCGTAGTGTGGCGGGAGCGCGTGGAACAGCGTGACATGCGCTTCGAGATAGTTCCGCTCCACCGGGAAGTGCTCTGTCCGCAAGGCGGTCGCCCAGCGGTGGAGATCGGGCGGAAGTTCCGCCGTGAGGATCAGCGGCGCGTCACCCGGGGTCACATCTCTCCGCGCGCGCGGCGGATGGCGAACCACTTCTCGACATTGCGGTTATGCTCGTCGAGCGTTCGCGCGAAAGCATGCCCGCCCGTTCCATCGGCAACCATATATCGCGCCTCCGCGTCGGCCGGGTCGAGCACGGCCAGAATGCTCTCGCGGCCCGGATTGGTGATCGGCGCTTTCGGTAGGCCGACCATCGAATAGGTATTGTAGTCGTTGACCGCGGCGATTTCCGACTGCCTGATCCGCCGGCCCAGCGGCTTGCCCCGGGTAAGCGGATAGATGATCGTCGGATCGGCCTGAAGCAACATGCCATCCTTGAGCCGATTGGAATAAAGCCCCGCCACCATCCCGCGTTCGCGCGCGACGCCGGTTTCCTTCTCGACGATCGAGGCGAGCGTGACAGCATCGTGAAGATTGTCGACCGCGATGTCCGATGTTCGGCGCGGCCAGGCTTCAGCCAGAAAATTGCGCATCGCCGACTGCATTCGCGCGAGCACCGCGGCGCGAGTCTCGCCGCGCTCGAAATCATAAGTATCGGGCAGGACGGTGCCTTCTTCCGGCACCGGAATTTCGCCGGTCAGCAGATCTTCGGCCATCAGCCGCTCGTAGACCATGATCGAAGGCAGACCTTCGGGGATGGTCACGAACCGGCGGATCGGCTGGCTATGCTGGAGAGTGCCGAGGATGCGCGCCTGGCTGATCCCTGCCGTCAGTGCAAATTCCCCGGCCTGTACCGGATCCGAGGAACCAAGGATCTTTGCGCGCAACAGGAAGGCATCGGCATCCCCGATCACATCTTCGGCTTCGAGCTTGTTCGCCACTGAGGTCAATGTCGCGCCCGAAGGCACGATGAAGGCGGTATCCTCCTCGATTTCCGCCGATCCCCACCATCCGCTGGCGAACCAGATGGCGGCGATGGCGAACAGCAGCGCGAGGACGGCCGCTGCGAAGCAGCCGAATTTCTTCACGTCAGGCGACCTTCTGCATCACGAGGCTGGCATTTGTCCCGCCGAAGCCGAAGCTGTTGTTGAGCACCGCATTGACCTCGCGCCGCTTCGCTTCGAGCGGGACGAGATCCACGCCCTCGGTGCCCTCGTCCGGATTGTGCAGATTGAGCGTCGGGGGCACGATCTGGTCGCGCATAGCGAGCAGGCAGAAGATGGACTCGACCGCTCCCGCACCGCCGAGCAGATGTCCGATAGCGGATTTGGTGCTGCTCATGGAGGCGCCGCACAGATCGTCGCCGAACACGCGCATCGCCGCGGCGAGCTCGATGGTGTCCGCCATGGTGCTCGTCCCGTGAGCGTTGATATAGTCGATATCGCAGGGCTCAAGGCCAGCCTTGCGCAGCGCCATACGCATCGCAAGCTCCGCGCCCTTGCCTTCAGGGTGCGGCGCGGTGACATGATAGGCATCGCCCGACATCCCGTAGCCGGTA
>JBBSMH010000205.1:0-4083 GCA_038233275.1 Sphingomonadales bacterium
GATCGCAGCAACCGCACCGACCTCGACCCGATCAAGCTGACGGCCGGACGGATGGACAGCGCTGGCGAATACAGGCTACTCGCGGGCGGCTACTATCGCATTGATATCACTTCTGACGGCACTCAGGAGATCGCCGTCACCGGCCCGGAGCTGTTTCGCAACGTTTGGATGAACGAGGTGGTGATCGAGGACATAGAGATCCGCCCACTTGGCCTTGACAGTCTCGAGTTCGACGACGCCGGCACCGCGACGCTTTCCTTCATTGCAATCCAGCCTGGTCGCTATGAGCTGCGGATTGCCGGCACGACCGGCGAGACGCAGCGGGCGGTGTTCGTCATCGAGTGACCCAGGCGCTCGCCATCACCGGCGTCAGCCACAGCTTTGGCGCGACGAGGGCGCTCGAGAACGTGAATCTCACGGTCGCCGAGGGTGAGTTTACCGCGCTGCTCGGGGTAAACGGCGCGGGAAAGACCACGCTCTTCTCGTTGGTCACGCGGCTCTATGACAACGTCTCGGGCACGATCGAGGTCTGCGGCCATGATGTGCGCCGAGCGCCGGGGCCGGCTTTGGCCGCGCTCGGCGTTGTCTTTCAAACCCGCGCACTCGATGCCGATCTCACGGTGGCGCAGAACCTCGCATACCACGCGGCGCTGCATGGTCTTGGCCGACGCGAAGCGCAGTTGCGGGCGCAGGAGGTGATGGCGCAAGTCGATCTGGCAGACAAGCTCCGCACCCGCGTCTCCGCGCTTTCCGGCGGCCAGACGCGGCGGGCGGAATGCGCCCGTGCTCTGCTGCACCGGCCGCGGCTCCTGCTCTTTGACGAGGCGACGGTTGGGCTTGACGTGCAATCACGCCGCGAGGTCGTGCGCCTGGTACGGGAACTTGCCGCGCGCGAGGGGGTGGGAGTTCTCTGGGCCACGCACCTTCTTGATGAAATCGCGCCGGAGGATCGGGTGGTGGTGCTGCATTGCGGCCGCGTGCTTGCCGCTGAGCGAGCCGATCGTCTGGCAGGCGGGCGTGGACTGGCGGAAAGCTTCCTGGAATTGACAGGTTCTTCACGAGAGGCCTTGGTGTGAGGACGCGACTTGGCTGGCGTGGACGGAGCAGCGCGCTTGGCGGGATCGTCTGGCGCGAGGGGCTGCGCTTCCTGCGCCAGCGCGAGCGCTTCCTGTCCGCACTGGTGCGGCCGCTCGTCTGGCTCTTCATCTTCGCGGCAGGATTTCGCGCTGTTCTCGGGCTGTCAATCACGCCGCCCTATGAAACCTACGTCCTTTACGAGGTTTATGTAACGCCCGGGCTGGTGGCAATGATCCAGCTCTTCAACGGCATGCAGTCTTCACTCTCAATGGTTTACGACCGTGAGACCGGGGCGATGCGCACCCTGCTCGTCAGCCCGTTCCCCCGCTGGTTCCTGCTGAGCGCGAAGCTCGTTGCGGGGGTGATGGTTTCGATCCTTCAGGTCTACGTTTTTCTGGCAATTGCATTCGCTTGGGGCATCCAGCCGCCGGTCTGGGGGTATCTAGCGGTACTGCCGGCGCTGGTGCTTTCGGGATTGATGCTGGGGGCGATTGGCCTCTTCCTCTCCTCGACGATCCGCCAGCTCGAGAACTTCGCGGGCGTGATGAATTTCGTGATCTTTCCGATGTTCTTCGCCTCCTCCGCGCTCTACCCGCTCTGGAGGTTGCGCGAGTCGAGCGTGCTGTTGCACGACATCGCGCTCGCCAACCCGTTCACCCATGCAGTGGAACTTATCCGCTTTGCGCTCTATGGACAGGTGAACTGGCTAGCGCTCGCGGCGGTTGTGGGCGCTGGCGCCGTATTTATGGCTGCGGCGCTCTATGCCTACGATCCGTCGAAGGGATTGATCGGTCGCCGTGGGCGCGGCCAATCCTAGAAGCCGCAACTTCAGCGGAAGAAGGGGATAAGGAAGACCAGGCAGGCAACCAGAAAGAACAGGCTGCCAACCAGGGACCAGAAGCTGCCGATGCTCGCGATGACGAAGGCGATGGCGGAGAGGACGAAGAGGATCCAGCCAAGGAAGTTGATCTGGTGATCGCTCACGGTCGGCCCTCTTCGAGGGCCGTCGCATCGGGTTTCCTGCGAGCACGACGCCAATTCGTCCGCTCTCGCGCCATGATCCTCGGTCTCGGCTTTCACGGTGAAAGCCAAATTATCTTTTTGTTATCATACATTAAGTTTGTGTGAGACATCGTGAGGCTCATCCGACACCAAGTTGCTTCTTGCGCTCTGCCGCCCAGGCTTGGATCAATCGGTCGGCGATGATGCCGATGGCGGCGATGCCAAGCCCAGCGAGGATGCCGCGTCCGGTGTCGGCGGTGGGCAATGCGCGGTAGATCTCCTGGCCGAGATCGCGCGAGCCGATGAGCGCTGTGATCGCCACCATGGCGAGCGCCATCATGATCGTCTGATTGATGCCGAGCATAATCTCGGGAAGCGCGATCGGCAGCTCCACCTTCCAGAGCCGCTGGCGCGGAGTGGTGCCGTTGGCGATGGCGGCCTCGATGGTGACGGGGGGAATGCGCATGAGACCGAGGTAGGTGAAGCGGATTGCCGGCACCGTCGCGTAGGCGAGGATCGCGACGATGTTCGACAAATCCCCCACCTTCAGCAGCATGATGACGGGGATGAGGTATATAAAGGAGGGGAAGGTCTGGAGCGTGTCGCAGATCACCATCACCACGCGGGCTACGCGTTCCGAGCGCGCCGCCCAGATGCCGATGGGAAGGCCGATGGCGATGCAGATCACCACGGCGGAGAATACCAGATAGACGGTGAGCACCGCCGGAACCCAGAAGCCGAAGAGCACGATCGCGAGCACCAGCGAGGCGCAGAGCAGCGCGGTGCCCCAGCCTGCGAGCCTGAGGCCGGCCGCACCGACGCCGAGGACGACCACCGGCCAGGGGACCGCGAGGAAGAGATCGCGCAGGGGGATGAGCATGCGCACGGTGATGAAGTCGCGCACCGGCTCGATATAGGCGTAGGTGTTGGCCGAGAACCAGCGCACCGCCTGATCGAGATCGGTGCCGAAGGTGACGGTGAGGCTGCGCGGCAGCACCGCGGCCGCCTCGAAGAGGGCGGCGAGTGCGAAAGTGACGAGGATCATCGCGCCGAAGGCGACGAGGTGCTTATGGCGCCTGAGCGGGTTCGGCTCGTGGGCGGAATAGTCGGTGGGGCGGTTGGCGTAGGCTTGGGTCAGCCGGTCGAGCACGATGGCGATGAGCACGATGGCCGCGCCCTGTTCGACCGCGGCGCCGAGCTTGAGCTGCTGCAGCGAGGCGAGGAGCTTCTGGCCGAGGCCGGTGGCGCCCACCAGCGAGGCGATCACCGCCATGGCGAGCGTCTGCATCACCACCTGGTTGACGCCCAGCATCAGGATGCGCTTGCCCGCTGGAAGCTGAACCTTCCAGAGGAGCTGGCGCGGGGTGCAGCCCGACATATGGCCGGATTCAATGATCTCGGGCGGCACGGTCTGGATGGCGAGGATGGTGCAGCGGGCCATGGGGGGCATGGCGAAGATCACCGTCGCGATCATCGCCGGCACCTGGCCGAAGCCGAAGAGCACGACGACGGGGACGAGATAGGCCATGTGCGGCGTGGCCTGCATCAGGTCGAACATCGGGGTGATGACGCGGGCGGCACGCGCCGAACGGGTGACCCAGATGCCGAGAGCGAGGCCGATGGCCACCGCGAAGGGCACCGAGACGATAACGATGGAAAGCGTGCGCATGGAATCGCGCCAGAGGCCGAAGAGCGCGAGATAAAGCAGTGCTGCGGTGGTGAAGAGCGCGAGGCGCCAGCCCGCCATCCAGTGCGCGAGGATCGCGACGGCGGCGACCAGGGTGATCCAGGGGATCGGCGGCAAGTCGAGGTCGCGGACGCCGCGGTAGAGCAAGTATTCCGCCCAGTCGAGCGGCACCTCGAGGATGTCTGCGACAAAACGCGTCACGTCGCGGAAGGCAAGCGGGCCGAGGGCCGCGTCGTTGCCGAGCCATTCGAAGAACGCGGTGATCCAGCGCTGCATCGGGATCACCCAGTCCTCGGGCCAGCGCATCGCGCCGTCCC
>JBBSMH010000206.1:0-4065 GCA_038233275.1 Sphingomonadales bacterium
AGCGACAGGTCCGGCCAGACCGCGATCAGCAGGAGCGCGACGATCATGGTGAGGACCCCGGGGGGGAATATACGCCACACGACCGCATTAAAGGAAATGCTGCCGACCTGTGCGGCGCCGAGCGGTGGGGTCACGAAGCCGATCGCCAGGCTCACGATCATCACGATGCAGAAGTGAGCTGGATCGATCCCGATTTGAATGGTGATCGGCAGGAGCACCGGCGTCAGGATCACGACAACCGCGAGGGTTTTTAGAACATCGGTATTGACAAGATCACAGATGTTCTGCATCGTCATCTTGAAGGTTTGAGGGAGGGCAGGAATGCCGACGAATGTGATCCTGACGGGGCTGGCCAAGGATCTTGCAGCCCGTGGCGAGAGCGGGAACCCGGTTCGGATCGGCCTCGTGGGGTCCGGCGAGATGGGCACGGATATCGTGGCCAGGGTCGCGCACATGCCTGGAATCGAAGTTGGAGCGATCTCTGAAATCAACCTTCCGAGTGCCAGGCGGGCGGTGGAGATCGCTTATGGAAATGCGGACCGAGCCTGCGAGGCCGCAAGCGTCGGCGCCCTCAACCGCGCGATCGAGAGCGGTCAGGTGGCAGTGACATCCGATGTCTCGATGCTGCTCGAGAGCGGGCTGATCGACGTCGTCGTCGATGCGACCGGGGTTCCCTCTGTTGGTGCCGAGATCGGCCTCGCCGCAATGGAGCACGGAAAACATCTCGTCATGATGAACGTCGAGGCTGACGTGACGATCGGCGCCTTCCTGCGCGCAGAAGCCGAACGGCTTGGCGTCGTCTACAGCCTCGGTGCCGGCGACGAGCCCTCCTCCTGCATGGAGATCATCGAATTCGTCACCGCGATGGGCCACCGTGTGGTGAGTGCGGGCAAAGGAAAGAACAACCCGCTGAACATCGACGCAACGCCTGATAACTACCGCGCCGAGGCGATCAGCCGCAACATGAACCCGCGCATGCTGGTCGAGTTCGTTGACGGTTCGAAGACAATGGTGGAAATGGCGGCGATTGCCAATGCTACCGGGCTCGTCCCTGACAAACCGGGCATGCATGGTCCGGCCTGCTCGAAGGAGGATCTGTCCAAGGTACTGGTGCCCTCTTCGGCGGGCGGCCTGCTTTCGGACATCGGTCGCGTAGACTACACCATCGGAAAGGGCGTCGCCCCCGGGGTGTTCGTCGTGGCCGAGATGGATCATCCCCGCATCCGCGAACGCATGGAGGATCTGAAGATGGGCGAAGGTCCCTACTTCACGTTCTTCCGCCCGTACCATCTCACCTCACTTGAGGTCCCGCTGACCTGCGCTCGAGTGGTGCTCTACGGCAAGGCGGACATGGTTCCGATCGAGCGTCCCGTGGCGGAAGTTTGCGCGGTCGCCAAGCGCGACCTCAAGCCCGGCGAGACGCTCGATCAGATCGGTGAGTTCTGCTACCGCGCCTGGATCATGACGGTCCGCGAGGCAACCTCTGCGCAAGCAATTCCGTGCGGCCTCCTGACCGGTGCCAAGGTCACCGCGCCGATTGCCAAAGGCGAACTCGTCACCCGCTTGAACGCCGCCGTGCCCGCCGACAGCCGGATTGCCGCACTCCGCGCTCGCCAGGATGCGATGCTGGCCAGACGCTCGCCCGAACTCGCTCGGGCTTGAGGTCGCCGCCATGAGCAAAGCCCAGACCGCCGTGAAGCCCGACCGGCCCTTCGCGATCCGCCGGTACTCACCGCAGGACCTGCGCGCAGCGCTGAAGCGGATGTATCTGATCCGCCGGTTCGAGGAGGGCGCTGAAGATAGCTACATGCGCGGCCTGATCCACGGCACCATGCATCTCTGCATCGGTCAGGAAGCCTCGGCGGTCGCGACCTGCATGGAACTGACCGACGCTGACAAGATCACCTCAACGCATCGCGGCCACGGCCACTGCATCGCCAAGGGGGCCGAAGTGAAGCGGATGTTTGCCGAGTTCTTCGGCAAAGAGGATGGCTACTGCCACGGCCGCGGCGGCTCGATGCACATCGCGGATGTGACCAAGGGCAACCTCGGCGCCAACGGCATCGTCGGCGGAGGCATCCCGATCGCAGTGGGCGCGGCGCTGGCTGCGAAACGGCTCGGGCGCGACGACGTCACAGTGTGCTTCTTCGGCGATGGCGCCAACAACGAGGGGGCGTTTCACGAGGCGCTCAACATGGCAGCTATCTGGAAGCTGCCGGTCATGTTCGTCTGCGAGAACAACAAGTACGGTATGTCGACCTCGATCGAGCGCTCCACTGCCGTAAAACGGATCAGCGATCGCGCCGGCGCTTATGCCATGCCCGGCGTGACCGTGGATGGCAACGACTTTTCCGCCGTGGCCGAGGCAATGCACGAGGCAATCGCGCGGGCGCGGGCGGGCGAGGGCCCGAGCCTGATAGAGAGCCTGACCTATCGCTGGCGCGGACATTCAAAGTCCGATCGCAACCGCTACCGCACCAAGGACGAGATCGAGGGGTGGATTGCCCGCGACCCGATCGAGCGGTTCCGCACCGAGCTGATCGCCCACGGTGTCATCACCGAGGAGGCGGCTGCAGCGTTGCTTCAGGAGGCCGAGGCCGATGTAGCGGAGGGGATCGAGTTTGCTAAAGCGAGCCCTGCCCCCTCCCCCGCCGAGGTTACGCGCTACGTCTACGCGGGCAGCAATGAATGACCATTCAGGACGGCATCGCACCCGCAGCGACACGCGAGATGAGCTACGCCGAGGCGATCCGCGAAGCCATGGGTATCGCCCTTGAACGCGACGAGCGCGTGATCCTGATGGGCGAGGACATCGGCGTCTACGGCGGCGCCTTTGGAGTGACCGGAGATCTCATCGACCGTTTCGGTCCCGACCGGGTGATGGACACACCCATCTCCGAGCTCGGCGCCGCGGGGGTCGCGGTCGGCGCGGCACTGACGGGCCTGCGCCCGATCTTCGAATTCCAGTTTTCGGACTTTGCCACACTGGCGATGGAGCAGATCGTCAACCAGGCTGCCAAGCTGCGCTACATGCTCGGCGGCGAAGCCTCGGTCCCGCTCGTCATGCGGATGCCGTCGGGTTCCGGCACCGGCGCGGCGGCCCAGCACAGCCAGAGCCTTGAAGCCTGGTTCGGCCACGTACCTGGCCTCAAGGTTGTGCAACCATCGACTCCTGCCGACGCCAAGGGTCTACTTCTCGCGGCGCTTGACGACCCAGATCCGGTGATCATCTTTGAGCACAAGATCCTCTACAAGATGAAGGGCGAGGTTCCCGAGGGACATTATACCGTACCGATCGGCACGGCGGCCGTCCGGCGAGAGGGCAGTGACCTTACCATCGTCGCATCGGCAATCATGGTTCACCGGGCGCTCGAGGCTGCACAGAAGCTTGCGGAGGAAGGGATCTCAGCCGAGGTCATCGACCTGCGCTCTATCCGGCCGATCGACCGCGAAACCATCATTGACAGCGTGCGGAAGACCGGCAAGCTCCTCTGCGTATACGAAGGCGTACGTACCCTCGGCGTCGGCGCCGAGATCAGCGCGATGATCGCCGAGAGCGAGGCTTTCGACTATCTCGACGCGCCAATCCAGCGGCTCGGCGGGGCCGAGGCGCCAATTCCCTATAATCCCGATCTCGAGAAGGCGGCGGTTCCGCAGTCGCCGGACATTGAGGCCGCCGGGCGCCGACTGGCGCGCCGGGAGGTCTGAGGATGCCCGTCGAGGTCATCATGCCCAAGGTCGACATGGATATGGCGACTGGAAAGCTCGCCACCTGGCACGTCACCGAGGGTGAGACCGTAAAGAAGGGCGCACCGCTCTTTGACATCGAAACCGACAAATCGGCGATGGAAGTCGAAAGTCCCGCTTCGGGTCGACTGCACCATATCGTCGCCTCGCCCGGTGAGGTGGTCAATGTTGGCTCACCGATGGCGTGGATTTACGCCGATGACGAGGAGGTCGGGACGGTGCCCAGTGAAGGCCCCGCCGAGCCGAGAGCACCGACGTTGGCGCCCGAGCAGGCACCGGTGCCAGACGAGATGAGCGCCGCACCCTGCTCGGCGCCAC
>JBBSMH010000207.1:0-4061 GCA_038233275.1 Sphingomonadales bacterium
CCCCACGCGCTCGAACACGAGGTTGCGCAAATTGTCGAACAGGGTCGCGGCGAAACGGCCGAGACCATAGGCGAGCACCAATGCTATGGCGGCCATCGCGGCTTCGTCGGCGGGGGTGGCCATCGCGTCGACGGCATTCTTGTAAGCGAAGGGCAGGGCAAGCGTCGTCGCTTTGGCGAGAAGGACCAGGATCACCGCACCCACGATCCGTCGCTTCAGCGCCGCATTATCGCGAGGCCAGAGATAGGGAAGAAACCGCTTGAGCGTCGCCCAGCCTTCGGGATCGGGCGGCTGGTCCGAGGTTATAGTGTCGGGTGGCATGCGCGGCCCAGATGGGGCTGCGCCCGGTTCAAGGCAAGTTTGGCTGAGCCGCGATCAGATAGTTTCGAGGCGGGTGGGGAAGAAAACACGCTTCCTGATATCTTCGGCGTAGGTGGAGCCGGGGATGTCGAACAGCACCCGCTGGTTGGCAAAGTCGATCGCCACACGCTCGAAAATCTGGAGGTTTTGCATCCCCAGGATCAGTGTCGGCTGCTCTTCCAGGCCGAGCGATGCAAAAACTGGGCTGGCGGCAAACCCCATCGGCACATCGCGCAACTCCAGCCCGCCGATTGAAAGTTTGCCGGCCAGATAGAGATTGCTCTGCATCGACACCCCGTGAACGTCGGTGCTGATCAGCTTGCCCTCCTCGTCGCGGCCGCGCAGCTTCTTGCGTAACGCCAGATTGCCGATCGAATTCTGGGCTCCGGTGTCGATGATGACCGCGGTGCGCACACCATTGATGCGGGCGTTGGTGATGATCATCTGCCCGAGGTGGCGGCGGGCCCTCACCACGATCTCATAGCCGCTGTTGCCGCCGAGCAGCGAAGCGTCGGCCACCTCTATCGTCCCCGCCTGGAAATCGATCAGCACGCGCAGGTCCTGCAGACTGTCAAGGCCGAGGATGCCGTCCGCGCCGAGGTTGCGTTCGCGCAACAACGGCGATGTAAGTCCATTGAAGGTGCGGTTGGCGAACCGGAGCTCGTCCAGTTCCACCGTGTCCACTTCCTGCACGCTGCCCATCGCCACAACCCGGGCCCTGCCGCTCGGCTGGAGCTGCAGATCGTTGACGATCTTGTGACTGACCACTGTCGCCTGAGCGCCGGTATCGATAAAGAAGCGGTAGGGCCCCTGGCCGGAAATGGTCACGGGCACCGTGGCCCGCTGGTAGCGATCGCTGTCGAAAGCCAACTGGTCAATCGCCGGTTCGTCCGTCGGATGAGCTTGCATCGCTGGGTCGGAGGCGGGCGCCTGCGCCGAGAGCGCAAGCCAGAGTCCTGCGGTCGATGCCAGTCTTATCGGAGCCATCCTCTCTCTCCCGCTGGGCGCGGATAGGAGCGCCGGTTTCACCGACTATACCATTCCCGCGTTCAAGCTCCAAAGGGGTTCGAGCGTCGTCACGGCTTGGGCGCGCCGCGAAGCTCGACTCTGCGGTCGCCCGGTGCCCGCGCCGCAAGAGGAGGCGGTGAGCCGCGAAACATGGCCAGGCTATCGCGAACGACCCCTTGCCAGCCGAACCAAAGAGTGGCGCCATATGCGAGCGCGCCGGCTGCCACCAGGAGCGCCAGCCGCCAGGCGCTGTGCCATTCGGGAAGGGTCGCTCGCACAGCTAACACAGTTGCGGCCATGACACCGGTGGCCACAAGAGCGGGCACCAGCGCGGCGAGGAAGCCCGAGATTCGCATACCTACCTTGGGCATGGTCAACGCGAGCGTGAAGATGAGCAAAAGCGGCGCCGCTGCCCACCATGCGTGAACCAGGCCCATCGGCCCGTAGCGGACGCCGAAAAGGAAGCAGGCGACGAAGGCCAGCGCTCCGAACATGGTGGTAGTCACGTGGATGCGTGCCTGGCCGGTGGCATTCGTGGCGGGCGCGCAGACGATCTGCAACGCCATTAGCGGCATGACCAGCGAGAGCCCGGCTACGATCGGCGCCATCGGCATCCATTTCTCGCCGAACAGCGTGTAGACCGCTTCGGGCGCGGTCAGCGATAGGCCCACATAAACAGGCGCGGTAACCAGCGCCACGCTGCGCATCGCGCGCTCGAAATATGGCGCCAGGCTCCGCCCGGTCTGGTGCAATTCGGCATAGGCGGGAAAGGCGACATCGTTCAGCGGCGGCAGGAAACGGCCCGTCACGATCAGCGTCAGAAACAGGGCTTCGGCATAAAGGCCGAGCTCATGCGCCTCGAAAGTGCGCCCGGCGATGAAGATGTCGCTTTGGCTCTGGATGATCCAGAAAAGCTGCGCGAGAGTCATTGCTCCCCCGAAACCGATCATGGCCCCGGCGCCGCGGAAGTCGAACACGGGCCGGACCCACACCCCGGCAGCGACCATCAGCGTTACCGCCCTCACGGCAAAGGCGATGATCGGGGCATAGACCAGTGCCCATAAGCCGTAGCCGTACCATGCCAGCGCCAGCGCGCTGATCGCTCCGGACACGGCGGAGACGACGCTGGAGACTCCTTGTTCGCGGAAGCGAATCCGGCGCGCTAGCACCGCACTGGGGAGGGCGATGAAGGGCGTCGTGAAATAGAGCAGGGCCTGCACCCGCAGCATGTCCGCGATGATCGGCTGGTTGTAATAGTCCGCGGCCATCGGCGCGATGAGCCATTGGGTGACCGCGAGACCGGTATTGAGCAGCAGCAGCAGCGCGAAGGCCTGCCCGATCTCGCGTTCGCCGACCTGGGGCTGGCGGACAAGCGAACTGGCAAAGCCATACCCATTAAGAAAATTGAGCGCGGCCAGGACCACCTGGCTCATCGCGAACAAGCCGTAATCGCTGGGATCGAGGATGCGCACGACTATCAGGGTCGAACCCCAGGTTATGACCTGTGCCGCGATCTGGCTGCCGTAACGCCAGGCCAACGCCGAGCGGACGCGGGTGGCAAAGCCTTGAGACGCCTGCGCGTCGCTCTCGATTTCACCGCCCGTCATGGGGCGGAGGTAAAGCTCAAAATCGGTGAAAGCGAGGGAATCGATGCGATTGCGCAAGCTCGCTCCACATGAATCGCGCTCGCAAGCCTATGCGGTGGTCTTGAAAACGGGCTGCAAAGCCCCATATCAGACCTCGGGACAGGGCGGGAAACCGCGGGTTTCGGTACCTTTTGCAAGCTCACGCAATAAAATTGCAAAAAGGCATTGACCCGACTCAAAGCCGTCCATATATGGCCCCTCACCGACGCGGCGCTGCCGGTTTTTGACTGGCTCCGATCGCAACGGTCGCCAACATTTGTCGGACAACCGGTCCCCCGGTGTAAATCGGGGCTCCATTGTTGTCCGCCGCTTTTGTTGGACGGCTCTTTGACATTGTTGGTTTTTGATGAAGGGACATGTGGGCGACGGCGCCCGGTCCGGGGACCTCAAGGCTCCGGGTACCGGTTAAACTAAGCCGACGCCACATCCTCCTCCAGACACCACGTCTGGGTTGGATGATGCATGTTCATTCGTATCCATTACGTTTGACAGTGCAGGTATCGGCTCCTTGAAGCTCTTGCTTGTCTGGATGGCGGGTTTCGACCCGTGCCGGATAGGTGAGTGACACAAACTTGAGAGTTTGATCCTGGCTCAGAACGAACGCTGGCGGCATGCCTAACACATGCAAGTCGAACGAGACCTTCGGGTCTAGTGGCGGACGGGTGCGTAACGCGTGGGAACCTGCCTTTAGGTTCGGAATAACTTCCCGAAAGGGATGCTAATACCGAATAATGTCTTCGGACCAAAGATTTATCGCCTTTAGATGGGCCCGCGTTGGATTAGCTAGTTGGTGGGGTAAAGGCTCACCAAGGCGACGATCCATAGCTGGTCTGAGAGGACGATCAGCCACACTGGGACTGAGACACGGCCCAGACTCCTACGGGAGGCAGCAGTGGGGAATATTGGACAATGGGCGAAAGCCTGATCCAGCAATGCCGCGTGAGTGATGAAGGCCTTAGGGTTGTAAAGCTCTTTTACCCGGGATGATAATGACAGTACCGGGAGAATAAGCTCCGGCTAACTCCGTGCCAGCAGCCGCGGTAATAC
>JBBSMH010000208.1:0-4059 GCA_038233275.1 Sphingomonadales bacterium
CCCTCGAAAGGACGGCTCGCAAACGCATCGACATGAAAATAGGGCAGCGCGGTCAAACGTCGTCCTCCAGCTTGGCGAATTCGTCTTCCTCGACCAGCGGATTGCCGGGCTCGTCGATGTGACCTTGCGGATCGATGTGGATCAGCAGTTCCATGCCTGGGAAGCGGCGGCACAAATCCACCTCGACCCGATGGATGATATCGTGGGCCTGTTCGACGCTCATCGCGCCCGGCAGATCGACATGGAACTGGACGAAATCGCGGTTGCCGCCGGTCCGGGTGCGCAGATCGTGGAGGTTGGTCAGCTCGGGATGTTCGGCCGCGGCGGCGACGAATGCGAGCCGTTTCTCCTCCGGCCATTCGCGGTCCATCAGATCGTCCACCGCGTCCCCCGCTGCACGCCACGCACCCCAGCCGAGCCACGCAGCGATAGCCAGCCCGAACAACGGGTCGGCCTGCGCGAAGCCGCCGTATTGATCCAGCGCCAGCGCGGCGATCACCGCGAGATTAAGCAAAAGGTCCGACTTGTAGTGCAGATGGTCTGTTTGGATCGCCAGCGAGCGCGTCCGTTTCATCACATGCCGTTGCCACCCGAGCAGCGCGAAGGTGAGGAGAATCGCGATCACGGAAACCGCGATGCCTTCCTGCGCGGCCGCGGTCTGGCCGCCTTGCAGCAGCTGCAGCACCGCGCGCAAGGCGATGCCGATGGCGGACAGGCTGATCAGCATGATCTGGAAAATCGCGGCGAGCGCCTCCGCCTTGCCGTGACCGAAACGATGATCCTCGTCCGCAGGCATCGAGGCGATCCAAACGCCCGTCAGCGTGGCGAGGCTGGCGACCAGGTCGAGCGCCGAATCGGCCAGGCTCCCCAACATCGCCGTCGATCCCGTGCGCCAGCTCGCGTAAGCTTTGAGTGCGACCAGCAGCACCGCCACGGAGATCGAGGCCAGGGCGGCGGAGCGCGCGAGGGTGGCATGCCTGGCCGTCACGGATAGAGCAGCGTGCTGGACCAGGGTCCGTCGGGCGCATCGCGGGTGAAACGCCGCCGATCGTGCATCCGGCCCGGCCGGTCGAGCCAGAACTCGATGGTTCTCGGCACGAGCCGGAAACCGGTCCAGTGCGGCGGGCGCGGGATATTGCCTTCCGGGTGCGCCTTTTCCAGCGCCGCCACCCGCCCGAAATAGGTCGCGCGGTCGTCGAGAGGGCGCGACTGGTCGCTCGCCGCGGAAGCCAATTGCGAGGCTCGCGCGCGCGAGTGGAAATAGGCGTCCGCCTCGGCTGCACTCACTTCCTCCAGCGCGCCTTCGATGCGGATCTGCCGGCGCAGGCTCTTCCAGTGGAACAGCAGCGCTGCCTGCCGATTTGCGCGGATTTCTTCCCCCTTGCGGCTCTGGGCATTGGTGAAGAACACGAAGCCGCCTCCGTCGCCCAGATCGGGTCCGTGGCCCTTGATCAGCACCATCCGCACCGAGGGCGCACCGGCGGGACTGGCGGTTGCCAGCGCCATGGCCTCGGCATCGTTCGGCTCGCTTGCCCGCGCCTCGGCGAACCACGCCTCGAAAAGAGCGAACGGATCGGTGTCGGGAATCGCGCTGCGTTCAGGTTTCACGGCACTTTCCTGCAAGACTTGGACCACATGTTACACTGTCCAGATGCAAAAAATCTGCCCCTCCCGCAACGCCTGCCCGTCTCGATGGAGATTGCGGGCGGAAGCTAGTGCATCGCAACGAACATGCGACGCGCCCTACTCTGGCCACGGCGCGTAGGAAAGCGTTGCGTCTTGCGCCAAAGCACTGTCCGACCTAGCTAACACGCGCAATGGCCGATCCCTATTCCACCCTTGGCGTTCCGCGTTCCGCGTCGGAGAAGGATATCAAGAGCGCCTATCGCAAGCTCGCCAAGGAACTCCACCCTGACCGCAACAAGGACAATCCCCGGGCGGCGGAACGATTCTCCGATGCCACCAAGGCGTATGATCTTCTGTCCGACAAGGCCAAGCGTGCGCAGTTCGACCGCGGCGAGATCGATTCCGAAGGCAATCCCGCCAATCCGTTCGCGGGCATGGGCGGGGGCGGCTTCAATAGCGGCGGCTTCAGAAGCGGCGGCTTCGGCGGCGGGGGACAGCGCGGCTTCCGCGCGGAAGATCTTCAGGGCATGGGGGGCGAAGAAGTCGACCTGGGCGATATCTTCGAAGGGTTGTTCGGGGGCCACGGGCCGGGCGGGGGCCGCCCGGGCGGCGGCGCCTTCGCCGGCAACCGCCGAGGCCCGGCCCCGCCTCCGCGAAAAGGTGCCGACATTGCCTATCGCCTGCGCGTTCCCTTTATCGATGCGGCAAGGCGCGCCGATCAGCGCATCACGCTGGCCGACGGCAAGACGATCGACCTAAAGCTCCCCGCCGGGGTCGAGGACGGCACACAGATGCGGCTCAAGGGCAAGGGCGAGGAAGGGCCCGGCGGGCGCGGCGACGGCATCGTGACCATCGCGGTGGACAGCCACAGCATCTACAAGCGCGAGGGCGACAATATCCGTATCGATTTACCGATCACGCTCGACGAGGCCGTGAACGGCGCCAAGGTTCGCGTGCCGACGGTCGATGGCGCGGTCATGATGACGGTCAAGCCCGGCACCAGCGGGGGCGCGGTGCTGCGCCTGAAAGGCAAGGGGTTTTCGAAGAAGGCGGGCACCAAGGGAAATGAGCGGGGCGACCAGCTTGTCACGCTTGAAATCCAGCTTCCCCCCGATCCGCAAGAACTTGCCCGACGCCTCGGGGGCTGGAAGGACGAGAGCGATCCGCGCAGCAAGCTCGGGGTGTAGCACATGGCCGAAGCCGAACTGCCCGAGCCCGAGGAACGCGAGGTCCAATCGCTGTCTCCCGAGGCGCGGCGCAAGGAGGCGCTCACGCTGCGCCGCCAGGTCGCCAGCCATGTCGGCCCCGGCACCAAGGCCTGGGAAGTCGCCAAGCGAACGCTGATCGGGACGTACAACGACGGCTTCATCCATGCCGGCAACCTCGCGTATCTGGCGATGCTGGCGATCTTTCCCTTCTTCATCCTTGGCGCCGCGATCTTTTCCGCCATCGGCGAGGAAAGCGAGCGTGCGGCAACGATCAATGCCATCCTCTACGCGCTGCCGCCCATGGTTGGAGACGTGATCGGGCCGGTCGCGCGCGACGTTATCGAGGCGCGCAGCGGCTGGTTGCTGTGGGCGGGCGCGGCGGTGGCCTTGTGGACGGTGGGCAGCCTGGTCGAGACGATCCGCGATATCCTGCGCCGCGCCTATGGTACGGAAGCCACCCAGGCATTCTGGAAATACCGGCTGCTTTCGGCCGGGGTCATCCTTGTCGCGGTGCTGTTGCTGATGCTGTCGCTTATGGCTCAGGTCGTCATCGGCACTGCGCAGGAAGTCATCGAGGCCTATTTCCCGCAAGCCGTGGACCGGGTCGCCGACCTGCGCCTGACGCGCATCGTCCCCGCCTTCGGACTGTTCGGCTCGCTCTATCTCATCTTCTACACGCTCACCCCGTCCAAATATCGCCACCGCCGCTATCCCAAATGGCCGGGCGTGCTGCTGACCACACTATGGTGGATCGCGGTCACCACGATGATGCCCGCGGTGCTGAGCAGTTTCTTCACCTACAATCTCACCTATGGCACGCTCGCCGGCGTGATGATCGTGTTGTTCTTTTTCTGGCTTGTCGGGCTCGGCATGGTAATCGGCGCGGAACTCAACGCCGCGATGACGGAAACGCCCGAGGAGGCCATGAACCTGGTCGGGCAAGAGGACGACCGCCGGCGAGCGAAAATGAAGCGTGCAGCGAAGAGCGAGGAGGAGCGGTCATGAGCGGGCTGATGACAGGGAAACGCGGGCTGATCATGGGGTTGGCCAACGACAAGTCGCTCGCCTGGGGCATCGCGCAAAAGCTCGCCGAGCAAGGGGCCGAGATGGCCTTCTCCTACCAGGGAGAAGCGCTGAAAAAGCGGGTGCAACCGCTCGCGGGGCAACTGGGCAGCGACTTCATCTTCGAATGCGATGTCTCCGACATGGCAGCGCTCGACCGGGC
>JBBSMH010000209.1:0-4043 GCA_038233275.1 Sphingomonadales bacterium
CGTGCGGACGAGTGCATCGTAGGCGGCGCGCTCGGGCGTTTCGGCTTGGTAGTGCCGCGCCAGCTTGCGCCCGAGGTCCGTTGGCGGCCACGGGGCCACGTCCTCAGCGCTGCCTGGCATCACCCATCGAAAGTGACAGTGGTCATCGCCCTTCATCATGTTGATGGGAATGACCACGTTGCCATCAGGGTGGTAGGTTGAGGCGCAGGCTTGATGGAACTCGTCGCAATAGACGTGTCCCCAGCGGTGGAAGGCTTCCGCCTTCCAGGCTTCAGAAGCGGGGCAGTAGTGGACATCATAGATGACATCCGTTGCCGAGTAGTGCCCCTTGGTCCCGATGTCATCCTGGACCACGAAAACGCTCGCGCTGTCCCAGCACCGATTGAGCGTTTCCATGTTGATCGGACGTCCAAGTGCGTTGTGCGCCTCCCGCATCTCGGTCCCGCGCCATGCGCCATAGTCTCGAAGGTGCAGACGAATCGTCGCTCCTCCCTCTCCGCCGAAGGCAGCGAGCGTCTCGCGCGCAAAATGCATATACAGCCGCGCGCCTGCCTGCAGGATATGATGGAGATTATCCCGGATGGCGACGGGGTCAATCCGTTCCGTTTGGACAAGCGGCATAGTGAACACTGCTCCAACATGATCGACGCTTTATGGCAACTCGGCGACCGTCTGACATCGAGGAATATCGCGTTTCTCGATGCGTCACTCCACGAGGGTTGTGCATTCCGTATTCGGAGATAGAATACCAACAGTGGTCCATTTCGGCAACGCTTGCGGCGCGAATGTTCAGATGTCGATCATTGCGCCACCAATTGCAGCGAAAGGAGCGGCAGTATGGCCCGGTCAGACAGCAGCGATGCCCAAGCTACCGAGGTGCTCGACTGGTTCACGGGACAGACCCCGCACATGCTGGAGCTACTCGAACGTCTCGTGACCGTCGAAAGCGGATCGCGAGACAAGGCCGCGGTCGATGCCATGGGCGCAACCTACCGTGAGCTTTTCGAGGATATGGGGTTCACGACGGAGGTCATCTCCCAGGCGGACTGCGGCGATCACCTCATTTGCCGTATTGAGGGCGATGGCGAGGGCAGCGCGCTCGTTCTGGCGCACATCGACACCGTGTGGCCGGTCGGGACGCTCGAGTGGTGGCCGTTCTCCGTCTCGGATGGCCGGGCGACCGGACCTGGCGTCGGCGACATGAAGGGTGGCATCGTCCAGGCGATCTTTGCCGTTCGGGCGATGAACGAGCTGGGGCGTGCGCTCCCCAAGCGCCTGACGTTCTTCTTCACGGGCGATGAGGAGCTTGGAAGTCCAACCGGTCGGCCGCATATCGAACAGCTCGGGCGGGAGCATGACGCCGTACTCGTCGTCGAGCCAGCAAATCTCGACGGCCAGATCGTGAGCGGCCGAGGCGGCATCGGCGCTTTCCTCCTCGAGGTGACGGGCAAATCGGCGCACTGCGGCGGTGGGCCGAATAACGGCGTGAGCGCCATCCATGAACTTGCCCACAAGATCATCGCGCTGGAAAAGCTGACGGACTGGGACCAGCTGATGATGGTCAACGCGGGGCTGATCGAAGGCGGTTCCGCCCGCCAGGTGCAGGCGGTCAATGCCTCGGCCTGGATCGACCTCCGCGCCCCGAACGTGGAGCTCGCGGAGCAGCTCGAGCGGGAGGTGCGCGCAATCGTCGGTACCTCCTACAAGCCTGGCACCACCGCGACGCTGACGGGTATCTGGACGCGGCCCCCTGCCCCACCCACCGAAGGCAACGAGCTCCTGCTGGATGTGGCCACGGATCTTGCGAAGACGCTCGGATTCCCGCTTGAGGCGCGAGTGTCGCAGGGTGGCAGTGACGGATCATTCACCTCGCCGCTCGGAGTACCGACCCTGGACGGGCTCGGGCCGATCACCGGGGAGCCGGTGAGCGCCCAGGAGTACATTCTGTTCGATTAGCTCGCGCCGAGGGCAGCGCTCATCACGCTGCTGCTCGCAACGGTGAGCCGTGGCGAGTTCCCGCCGCGCTGATTTCACCGCGAACCAAATGCCGAACCGGAACGAGGGAGGGGGTGCTCCCTCGTTCTCGCTATCTCAAACCGTTACGAATCAGCCGGCTCACCACTCGCCATCGTCGCCTGCTCCGTCGCGTGAATGATGGGCGGAAGCTGCTTGAGCTCCTCGAGCGGAATATGGCACCAAATGCGTTGTCCGTCTCCCATGGCATGAACGGGTGGAACCTGCTCCTCGCAGATGCGGCCGATCTTCCGGGGGCAACGCGTGTGAAACGGGCAGCCGGTCGGCGGATTGGCCGGGTTCGGCATCACACCTTCGAGCCGAATCGCTGCCTGCTTGATATCGGGATCCGGCACTGGAATCGCCGAGAGCAGCGCCTCCGTATACGGATGGTACGGTGGGGCGAACACGTCCTCCGCCGTGCCGACCTCGACGATGTGTCCGAGATAGATGACCGCGATGCGATCCGCCAGGTAGCGAACGACCGAGAGATCGTGCGCCACGAAGATGTAGGTCGTCCCTTTTTCCACCTGAAGCCGGTGGAAGAGGTTCAGGATCGCCGCCTGCACCGAGACATCGAGTGCCGACACCGGCTCATCACAGATGACCAAGCTGGGATCGGCGGCAAAAGCCCGGGCAATGCCTACCCGTTGCTTCTCGCCGCCCGACAGTTGCCGCGGATATCGCTCCGCGTACCGGGCGTCAAGATTGACCATGGACAACAATTCCGAGACCCGGGCCCGCCGCTCCGGCTTGGAGAGATCCGTCATCATTTGCAACGGCCGCTCGAGCGCACTGCCGATCGTCCGTCGCGGGTTCAGCGACGACTCGGGATTCTGGAACACCATCTGCAACCGGCGGCGAATGCGGCGCGGGCGCCGTTCGACGCGCGAGACCAGGGGCCGACCCTCGAACTCGATCCGTCCGGACGTGGGCTCCGCCAACCCAACAATCACCCGCGACAACGTGGTCTTGCCGCACCCGCTCTCCCCGACAAGGGCAAGCGTCTCGCCCGGGGTCGCGGCGAGGTCGACACCGTCGATCGCTTTGACGACCTGGCGCGAGCCGCCGAACATCGCGGTCCGTCGACCGGGATAGTGCTTCGTGACATGCTCAAGCTCAATGATGGGACCACCGTCAGGCAGCGACGCACCGCTCGCGACTTCGGCAACCCCTTCGGTATCGGCAAATCTTGAAGTGCGTTTGTCGATATCTTGCCAATAGAAGCACCGCGACGCGTGCGCCTGGTCGACCTGAAAAAGGTCCGGATGCGACTCAGTGCAGCGCTCCGTCGCGTAGGGACACCGGGGAGCAAACACACACCCCCGCGGCAGATTCGCCGGCGAGGGAATCCGTCCGGGGATAGGCCGCAGCGGTGCATCATTCTTGCTGGACCCCAGGCGGGGAACGCTCCCCAGCAAGCCGAGCGTGTAGGGATGCCGGGGGGCATTGAACAGGGTACGGACGTCAGCCGTCTCGACCAGCTCGCCCGCGTACATCACCGCCACCCGATCGCAGACGCGCGCGATCACCCCCAGGTTGTGCGAGATGTAGATGATCGCCGCGTTCACCCGGTCTTTCAGTTCATTGACGAGATCGAGGATGAGCGCCTCGGTGGTCACATCGAGCCCGGTCGTCGGCTCGTCCAGGATGAGCAGATCGGGATCACAAGCAAGCGACATCGCGATCAGAATTCGCTGCTTCTGCCCGCCCGAAAGCTGGTGCGGGTAGCGCTGCACGAGCCCCTCGGGGTGCGGCAGGTTGACCATGCCAAGCAGATCGAGCACCCGCTGTCGCCTCGCTTGGCCGCTGAGCTGCAGATGCGTCGCGAGGACCTCCTCGATCTGCGCGCCGACCGGAATCGACGGGGTGAGCGAGGTCTGCGGATCCTGATAGACCATTGAAATGCGACTGCCTCGCAGCCGTCTCAGCTCGCGCGGCGCGAGGCCCCCCAGGTTCTCGCCCTGAAACAGAATGGTGCCGTCGGCGATGCGTCCCGACCGGCCGAGGTAGTCCATCACCGCGTAGGC
>JBBSMH010000210.1:0-4041 GCA_038233275.1 Sphingomonadales bacterium
CGCTCCTCGCCATTGGGATAGCGCCGCAGTGCATGCTCACCCCGGAATCGCGGCGAAATGGGGTTCTTCTCGAACGGGTAGTTGATTGTCACCTTGGGCTTGAAGAAATACTTCAGCGTCAGGGCATGCGCCTTGACGATCTCCCACAGGGTGAACGCCTTGATGGTCTGTGCGATACTCATCCGTAATGCCCCGTGGCCATCAGATAGCCGCTGATCACGACAACGAAGCCCAGGCTCAGCGGCAGGAACACCTTCCAGCCCAGGCGCATCAGCTGGTCGTAGCGGTATCGCGGAACGGTCGCCATGACCCAGCTGAACATGAAGAAGAAGACAAAGGTCTTGAGCAGAAACCAAAAGATGCCGGGTATGTCGAACCACGGGATCAGGTCGATGTTGAGCGGCGGCAACCACCCTCCGAAGAACAGCAGCGTGTTGAGGCTGCACATCAGCAGGATGTTGGCGTATTCGCCGAGCCAGAACAGCGCGAAACTCATCGAGGAATATTCGGTCTGGTAGCCCGCGACCAGTTCGCTCTCCGCCTCGGTGAGGTCGAAGGGCACGCGCTGCGTTTCGGCGAGGCTGGAGATGAAGAACACCACCCACATGGGGAACAGCAGCAGGTTGAACCAATAGCCGTTGACGATCCCCAGCCCGTGCCCGCGCTGCGCCTCGACGATCGCAGTGAGATTGAAGGTACCCGCCCACAGCACGACGCAAATGAGGATGAAGCCGATAGAGACTTCGTAGCTGATCATCTGCGCCGCCGCGCGCATGGCGGAAAAGAAAGGGTATTTGGAATTCGACGCCCACCCGCTCATCACCACGCCGTAAACCGACAGGCTGCTGATCGCGAGAATGTAGAGCAGGCCGACATTGATGTCCGCCAGCACCACGCCCGCATCGAACGGGATAACCGCCCATGCCGCCAGCGCGACGGTGAAGGTGACGATCGGTGCGAGGATGAATATGCCCTTGTTCGCCGCGCTGGGAATGATGGTTTCCTGCAGGAAGACCTTGAGCCCGTCGGCGAAGCTCTGGAGCAGGCCAAAGGGACCCACCACATTGGGCCCGCGCCGCAAATTGATCGCCGCCCAGACCTTCCGGTCGACATAGATGATCATCGCCACCGCGAGCATCAGCGGCAGCACGATGAGCAAGATGCCGGCGATGGTAGCGGTGAACCACGCCCATTCGTAATTCATGCCCCAGGACTGGAAGAACTCGGTCACTCCGCCGCCTCCAGCATCTCGTCGCCGTGCAGCAGCTCGGCCGAACAGCGCTGCATCGTCGCGCTGGCGCGGGCGATGGGAGTGGTAAGGTAGAAATCCTTGATCGGATAGGCGTCGATCATGCCTTCGGCCCTGGCCTTGCCGTCGGCAGCGGGCAACTTCCCGTAGTCCGCCAGTCCCTCCTGGCCCAGCGCCGGAACCTCGCGGATCATAGCGCTCTGCAATTGGGCGAAGCTGTCGAAGCCGACCTCGACCTTCAGCGCATCGGCGAGCGCGCGCAGGATCGTCCAGTCCTCGCGCGCGTCGCCGGGAGCATAGACTGCCCGTTCGGCAAACTGCACCCGGCCCTCGGTATTGACGTAGGTCCCGTCCTTCTCGGCGTATGACGAACCCGGCAGGACGATATCCGCCGCATGCGCGCCCTTGTCGCCATGGTGTCCAATATAGACCTTGAGGCTATCGGCAAACGGCGTGAAATCGATCTCGTCCGCGCCGAGCGCGAGCAGGACTTTTGGCCGGGCGTCCACGATATCCGCCATGCCGCCTTTTTGCGCAAAACCGAGCATCAACCCGCCCATGCGGCTTGCAGCCATGTGCAGCACGTTGAAATCGGCACCCCATCCGTTCGCGAGCGCCAGTGCCTTTGCGTGGGCGCCCCTGAGCCCCGCGCCGCCGACGATCACCGCTGGGCGTTTGGCCTTGTCGAACGCTTCAGTGACTTCGGGCGGCAAGTCGTTGAGCACCGAGAGGTCGGTCCCAAGGAAACTCGCCGGATAGGTCGTTTCCCATTCGGGCCCGACCACAAACACCTTTGCCCCGCGCTTGAACGCCTTGCGTAGCCGCACGTTCACCAGCGGCGCTTCCCAGCGGACATGGCTGCCGACGATCAGTATCGCGTCCGCCTGTTCGATTCCCTCGAAGGTCGAGTTGAAATTCACCGCCGCGAGGTTGGAGGTGTCGTAATCCATCCCGGTCTGACGACCTTCGAGCAGGCTCGAACCGCACGCCTTGAGCAGCGTCTTGGCCGCGAACATCGTCTCGCAATCGAGCAAATCGCCCGCGACCGCGGCGATGCTCGCCTTATCCTTGCTCTTCAAAGGCTTGGCGATGGCTTTGAAGGCTTCGTCCCAACTTGCCCGCTGGAGCTTTCCGCGCTTCCTGATCCACACAGCATCGAGGCGGCGCCGGGTCAGGCCGTCGACCTGGTAGCGCGCCTTGTCGGAAATCCACTCCTCGTTGACCTCGTCGTTGATCCGCGGAAGCGCGCGCATCACTTCTCGTCCGCGGCTGTCGAGCCGAATGTTCGACCCCACAGCGTCGGACACGTCGATGCTCAGCGTCTTCCTCAGCTCCCACGGGCGCGCCTCGAACGCATAGGGGCGACTGGTCAGTGCGCCGACCGGGCACAAATCGATCACATTGGCTGACAGCTCGTGCTGGCATGCCTCTTCAAGATAGGTGGTGATCTGCATGTCTTCGCCGCGCCCCAGCGCGCCGATCTCGTCGACGCCCGCGATTTCTTCGGAGAAGCGCACGCAGCGCGTGCAGTGGATGCATCGGGTCATGATCGTCTTGATCAGCGGCCCCATGTATTTCTCGGTTACCGCGCGCTTGTTCAGATCGTAGCGCGAGCCGCCGCGCCCATAGAACATCGCCTGGTCCTGCAGGTCGCATTCCCCGCCCTGGTCGCAGATCGGACAGTCGAGCGGATGGTTGATGAGCAGGAACTCCATCACCCCTTCGCGCGCGGTCTGAACCATCTGGCTGTCGGTGCGGATTTCCTGCCCCTCGGTCGCCGGCAGCGCGCAGCTCGCCTGCGGCTTGGGCGGCCCGGGCGAGACCTCGACCAGGCACATCCGGCAATTGCCTGCGATGCTCAGCCGTTCGTGATAGCAGAAGCGCGGGATTTCCTTGCCGGCCAGCTCGCACGCCTGCAGCACGGTCGCGCCGTCGGGAACTTCGATCGTCTCGCCGTCTACGGTGACTTTAGGCATTCCGGTTCAGCCTGCTGTTCGTCATTGCGACTCCGGCCCTGAGCCGGGGGAAGCAATCCAGCGGCGACCCGTGTGGATTGCCGCGTCGCCTTCGGCTCCTCGCAATGACGAAGGAAATGCCAGCGCTCATTCCGCCGCCCCCGGATCGGCCGGGTTTCGAGCCTTCAAGCGGCGGTAGACCGCGTCGGACAGGGCGCTTCGAAACTCGAGCCGGTTGAGCTGGAACCCGACTCCGCCGGGGCTGCATTCCTCGACCTTGCCCGCGAGAAGTTCGAAGTGATCGTCTGCGTCGCCGCCGCCCAGATGGGCCCGAAGATAGGCCGCGACTTCGCCGGGGTAACGCGCCAAGATGCAGTCGGCCAGCGCGCCGGTCAGCCCTTCGACGCCCATTCCGTCGGCGATCTCCTGCGTTACCCTCGGGATGACCTCGTAGTCACGGGCGGCGAGCACCGGAAAGCCCGCCTTGCGATAGACCGCCTCTGCAATGGTGCCGCGCAGCGCCATGTCGCTGACGGTCATCGATTTCATTTCCTGAAGGCACTTCGTCTGCCGCCCAATCAGTTCGCGCTTGGCGCCACGCTCTTCCGCCGAGCCGCGCGGGGAATCGAGTAGCTTGAGTGACCAGCTCTTCTTGGTGCGGTAAAGGCAAGTGCCGAGTGCGCTGACCGACCAGAAATACTCGTCAATCCGCGCCTCGCGCACACCGGCATGGCCGGATGTGGCGGGCGCTAGCTGCGCCATGGCCTGCGCCGGGAGCAATGTGGCCGCGTATGCGGCTGCAATCCATACGAAGCTCTTTTTCATTCCGTTCTTTCC
>JBBSMH010000211.1:0-4041 GCA_038233275.1 Sphingomonadales bacterium
AAATAGGTGTTGGCGTCGGGCGTGGAGAGCTGCGGGAAGGGCCGCTGGAGGAACCGGCCGAGCCGTGGGGTGACCAGGAACCCCTCCTCTGCGGTGGCGATCGCGGCGGAAAACAACCCGTCCCATTGGAGCGCGCCGTGGTCGGTGTGGGCAGCCGCCAGCGCTGCGAGCGCGCCGGGCACCCCGGTCGCCCGCCCGCTGGTCACGGCGTCGCGAAACGAGAGAGGGTTTCCATCGGGACCGAGGAACATAGTGGCGCTCGCCTGGGCGGGGGCGGTCTCGCGCCCGTCGTAGATGGTGATCTCGCCCGTCGCGGCGTCGAAGTAGTTGAGGAAGGCGCCGCCGCCGATCCCGGACGACTGCGGCTCGACCAGCGACAGCATCGCCTGCACCGCCAGCGCCGCGTCGGCCGCGTTGCCGCCGCGCTCGAGCACGTCCATCCCGGCGCGCGCGGCGAGCGGGTTGGCCGCGATCACGAACGGCTGCGCGGCCACGGCTTCGGCGACCGCCGCTGGCAGGACGGGCTCCGACCGGGCAGTGCAGGAAGCGAGAGCGAGTGCTGCCAGCGCGGCGAGTGTGCGAGCGATGTTCATGGCCGCTCCCTAAGGCCATGCGCCGCCGCTTGTCCATCGGGCGCTGCGCGCCTAAGCCCTCCCGTCCGGTTACAACGGGAACCGGTGCGGGAGCAGGAGCCAAACCTTGCAGCTTTCGGACATCGATAGCGCCAGCAATCTCGTCGAATTGTTTCTCAAGCGTGCCGATACCAAGGGGGAACGCCCGTTTCTCGGCGCCAAGCGGGATGGCGAGTGGAAGACCATCAGCTGGCGCGAGGCGGCGGAGACGGTGTGCGTGCTTGCCGAAAACCTTCGCGGCTTGGGCTTGGAAGACGGCGATCGCGTCTTTCTCGTCAGCGAGAACCGGCCCGAATGGTGTATCGCCGATCTCGCCATCATGGCGGCGGGCTGCGTGACCGTGCCAGCCTACACCACTAACACCGAGCGCGATCATCTGCATATCCTGGGCACTTCGGGCGCGCGGGCGGTGATCGTCTCGACCGACAAGCTCGCCCAGCCGCTGATCCCGGCGATCTTTCACACCGGCATCGCCGAGCACATCATTCCGATAGGGACCGTGCGCGGATACCAGGGCGGAAATCTCGCCTGTCGCGGCTGGAGCGAGATGATCAGCGGCGATGCCGCAGCCGCGCGCAAGGCGGTCGAGAGCCGGATAGCGGGCATCGCGCGCGATGCGACCGCCTGCATCATCTACACCAGCGGCACCGGCGGCGCGCCGCGCGGCGTGCTGCAGCACCACGGCGCGATCCTGTGTAATGTGGCAGGCGCGGCGGAAATCCTGCTGGAGGACTTCGGGATCGACGAGGACGAACGTTTCCTCTCCTTCCTCCCGCTCAGCCACGCCTATGAGCATACCGGCGGGCAATTCCTGCCGATCGGCGTCGGCGCGCAAATCTATTATTCCGAAGGGCTGGAAAAACTCGCGAGCAATATCGAGGAAACCAGGCCCACGATCATGGTCGTCGTTCCGCGCCTGTTCGAGGTGCTCCGGACACGGATCATGAAGCAGGTTTCCAAGCAGGGACGGCTCGCGAACGCCTTGATGGACACCGCGCTCGAGGTGGGCGAGCGGCGGGCATCGGGCAAGGCGAAGTTCGGCGACGGGCTGAAGGATCTTGTCGTGAGGGGGCTGCTCAGGCCCAAAATCCGCAAGCGCTTCGGAGGGCGCATCAAGGCGATGGTCTCGGGCGGCGCCCCGCTCAACCCCGAGGTGGGCGTGTTTTTCGAATCGATGGGGCTGACCCTGCTCCAGGGCTATGGCCAGACCGAGTCCGGGCCTGTGATCAGCTGCAACCGGCCGCGGGCGGGGATTGCGATGGAAAGCGTCGGCCCGCCGATGCGCGGTGTCGAGGTGAAGATTGCGCAGGACGGCGAAATTCTCTGTCGCGGCGAGCTCGTGATGCACGGCTATTGGCGGAACACGGGTGAAACCGAGCGCGCGCTGCGCCCCGATCCGGATGAGTCCGCCGGGAAGGCCTGGCTCCACACCGGCGATATCGGTCATCTCGACGAGAAAGGCCGCATCGTCATTACCGACCGCAAGAAGGACATGATCGTCAACAACAAGGGCGACAATATCGCCCCGCAGAAGCTGGAGGGCATGCTCACGCTGCAGCCCGAGATCGGCCAGGCGATGGTCGCTGGCGACAAGCGGCCCTACATCGTCGGCCTGATCGTGCCCGATGCCGAATGGGCGGTCGAATGGGCGAAGGCAAACGGCAAGAAGTTCGACGTCGTATCGCTGCAAGACGATCCTGCATTCCGCGCTGCGATACGTTCCGCCATCGACCGGGTGAACACCGATCTCTCGGTCATCGAAAAAGTGCGCGGCTTCGCCTTTGCAGACGAGCCGTTCACAATCGAGAACGAGGAACTGACCCCGAGCATGAAAATCCGCCGCCACAAGATCCGCGAACGCTATGGCCCGCGGATGGACGGATTGTATCGGGGTTAGGCCGCGATTTCCTCGATAAATTCCGGAGAGAAGCTCGGGGCGCGATCGGACCAGCCGGGAGCGGTTGCGGCGGCTTCGCTCAGACTCTGGAGCAGCAGCTTGCGGCGCTCGGGGCGTATCTGCGGCAGTGCAGCGGCGGCGCAGAAGGCGCTCGGCAACCACGGCCGCGCATCGGCGCCGACCAGCCGCTCGTAAAGGAAGCGAAAGGCGGAAAAGGAGTCGAGTCGCTCCTGCGCGAGGTCGAAGGCGGCGACACGGGTTAGCTTGCCGACGAAACCTTCGATGGCGTCGAAGCCGGTTTCGGCGGGGATGACGGCGCGCAGCGATTTCAACTCCTGATAGGCGACATACTGGCTGCGGATCGCGGCGTTCTCTCCAGCATTGCGCGCCCAGAGTTTGAAAGCGTCGCAGCGGCCAAGCCCGATATCGAGACTTCGACGGATATAACGCTGCTCGGCTGCGGTGAAGCCGGCGAATTCGCGCATTTCTGCAATGGTGACGGACGCAGTTCCTGCAAGTGCCATTTCAAAGCCCCCTCTTGGGAGCCTTGTCACCGAAGATGGTTAATTTTTGGTTGTGGTCGTCAGATAAGCCCCGCAAGCGGGCTACTCGGGTCAGCGTATTTGCGGGTCGCCATCCTTCCCGAGAGATAGGCCTCGCGCCCCGCCTCCACCGCCAGCTTCATCGCGCGGGCCATGCGGACAGGGTCTTTCGCCTCGGCGATGGCCGTGTTCATCAGCACGCCATCGCAGCCCAGCTCCATCGCCACCGCCGCGTCGGAGGCCGTGCCAACCCCCGCATCGACGAGCACCGGTACGCTCGCGCCCTCGACGATCAGCCGGATGGTGACGCGGTTCTGGATCCCGAGCCCCGAGCCGATGGGCGCGCCGAGCGGCATGACCGCGACCGCGCCAGCTTCTTCCAGCTGTTTCGCGGCGATCGGATCGTCCGCGCAATAGACCATCGGGAGGAAGCCTTCGCCTGCCAGCACCTCGGTCGCCTTGAGTGTTTCGCGCATGTCGGGATAGAGCGTGCGCGCCTCGCCCAGCACTTCGAGCTTGACCAGGTCCCAGCCGCCCGCCTCGCGCGCCATTCGCAGCGTGCGGATAGCCTCCTCGGCGGTGAAACATCCCGCGGTGTTGGGCAAATAGATGATCTTCTTGGGATCGATGAAGTCGGTCAGCATCGGCGCCTTGGGATCGCTGACATTTACCCGGCGCACGGCGACGGTGACAATTTCGGCCCCGCTCGCCTCGAGCGCGGCGGCATTCTGCGCGAAATCCCTGTACTTGCCTGTGCCGATAATCAGCCGTGAGGTGAACTTGCGCCCGGCGACCTGCCAGCCCGCGTCGCTTACACCCCGATGATCCCCGCCGCCAACGAAATGCACGATCTCGAGCCTGTCGCCCTCGCCGATCAGATGATTCGCCAATTCGCTGCGCGGCGCGATCACGCCATTGTGCTCGACCGCCACCTTTGCAGGGTCGAGATCGAGCTCGCGGACCAGCTCGG
>JBBSMH010000212.1:0-4040 GCA_038233275.1 Sphingomonadales bacterium
GCCTTATGAGGGACGCCGGGATCGCGCCTGCGGGTTGAAATCGGGGCCGGCGCACCCAATTATCGACTGTCGGGCGACGCTTCCCCTCATGGCTCGTCCGGCACGTGCACCGCATGGTGCACTTCCTCCCTGAACCTTGGCCACCTCGTGCGAACCGCACGAGGTGGTTTTTTATTCGGCAGCTTGCCGGACCGATCCGGCGGCGCCGAGCCCGGCGATTTCGGACGCGAGCCTCCGCACAAGACCCGCCAACAGGCGTACGACCCCGGAAATGCGGGCTCCCGGTTCTTCAAGGCGCGCATCGAGATAGGCGGAACGGCACACTTCGAGCTGGATGGCGTGCAATCCGCGCCGTGGGGAGGCGTGCCGCTCCAGCACATATCCGCCCGAATAAGGCCGGTTATAGGCGACACGGCGGCGGGCTTCGCCGAAATGGCTCAGGGCAACAGCAACAATAGAGTCGCTACAGGATGAACCGAACCGGTCTCCGATCACGAATTCGGCGGGCTTGTCCTGTTCGCCATGATGCTTGAGCGGGGGCATCGAATGAAGATCGATCAACAGCGCCGCGCCCCATTTGTCACGCAGGGTTTCCATCGTCCTGGCAAGGGTATCATGATAAGGCCGGTGAATTTCCGCAATGCGTCTTTCCAGCGTGTCTTTCGGCAGCGGCGATTTCCAGATCTCACCAAGCCCGGGGAGCCGTCTGGGGACGAGCCCCAACCCGCTGCGCGCTCTCCGGTTGGCTTGCGAATGCGTGGCGCCCCTAGGCGCCCGGCCTGTAACCATCGCCCAATCGACATCTTCGACCGCGCGGTTGAGGTCGAGCACGGCCCGCGGCGCGTGGGCAACCAGCAGGGCGGCGCCTGTCGCCTGCGCAACTTCCTGCGCCAGGCCATCGGCATGGCGATCCTCCAGCCGGAGCGCGGACCAGCGGGGTTCGCGCATGTCGGCCAGCGTCTCCTCTGGATAGGCTCTTCCGCCATGCGGCGCAGCAATCAGGACCGGCAAGGGGAGCGAGCGCGGGAGATGCAGCGAAAACGCCGGAGATTGCGAGCCCGGGATCGTGCCGCCGGCAGTGATCTCGCAGTCGTACTCATTGCTCATCGGAACAGGGAAGCCTCGTTCGATTTTTCGTTCGGCACAGCGTGTCCGAATTAACCTGCCCCATCGGTGGACAGATGCCAAGTTGCAAAAGATTTCTTAAGCGAATGGGCCTAGGGAACGCGAGATGAGCGACAGATTTCGAGCGAATATCCTCCTCGCCGAGGACGATGAAGCCATGCGCGGCTATCTCGAGCGCGCGTTGACACAGGCCGGCTTCTCCGTCGATGCGGTGGATCGCGGAACGGCGGCCCTCCCGCTGCTCGAAACCGGAGACTACGATCTGCTGCTTTCGGACATTGTCATGCCCGAAATGGACGGCATCGAACTTGCCCAGCGGTGCAACGAGCTCAGCCCCGGCACCAAGGTGATGTTCATCACCGGTTTTGCAGCCGTGACGCTCAAGGCCAGCCGAGAGCAGCCGCAAGCCAAGATTCTGTCCAAACCGTTCCATCTCAAGGATCTCGTGATCGAAGTGGAGCGGGTTCTCGAAGACCGGATTTCGGCCTCGCTCTGAACAGGTCCCGACACCCCTTGCACGGGGTGACGGGGCTCGCTAAATGGCCCGCCTGCCCTCGGAACCCGGTTCCTGGCGGCAGGGGTGATGGTGCGGGCGTATAGCTCAGTGGTAGAGCACTATGTTGACATCGTAGGGGTCCCAAGTTCAATCCTTGGTACGCCCACCATCGCTCCTTCAGCCCGCCCTAGACGGCGGGCTTTTTCGTGTCTGCGGCGCGCCTTGCGCGCGTCCACGCCTCTGCTAAAGCGCGGCCAATCCCACTTAAACCAACAGGGCTTTCATGCAGAAAATTCAGGTCAAGAACCCGGTCGTCGAGCTCGACGGCGACGAAATGACGAAGATCATCTGGGAATGGATCCGCGAGCGGCTGATCCTGCCCTATCTCGACATCGACCTGAAATATTACGATCTTTCGATCGAGAAGCGTGACGAGACCGACGACCAGATCACCGTCGATGCCGCCAACGCCATCAAGCAGCACGGCGTCGGCGTGAAATGCGCCACGATTACGCCGGATGAGGCGCGGGTCGAGGAATTCGGCCTCAAGAAGATGTGGGTCAGCCCCAATGGCACGATCCGCAACATCCTCGGCGGCGTGGTCTTCCGCGAGCCCATCGTCATCGACAACGTCCCGCGCCTGGTCCCCGGATGGACCGATCCGATCGTCGTCGGCCGCCACGCTTTCGGCGACCAGTACCGCGCCAAGGACACGCTGATCCCTGGCAAGGGCAAGCTTCGGATGGTGTTCGAGGGGGAAGACGGGAAGAACATCGATATCGACGTGTTCGAATTCCCCAGCCCCGGGGTCGCGATGACCATGTACAATCTCGACGATTCTATCCGCGATTTCGCGCGCGCCTCGATGAACTACGGGCTCGATCGTGGCTGGCCGGTCTATCTCAGCACCAAGAACACCATTCTCAAAAAATACGACGGCCGCTTCAAGGACCTCTTCCAGGAGGTGTTCGATGCCGAATTCGCCGACAAGTTTGCCAAGGCCGGCATCCATTACGAACATCGCCTGATCGACGACATGGTCGCGGCCGCGCTCAAGTGGAGCGGCAAATTCGTCTGGGCCTGCAAGAACTACGACGGCGACGTTCAGTCCGACGTGGTGGCGCAAGGCTTCGGCAGCCTCGGCCTGATGACCAGCGTGCTCCTCTCCCCAGACGGGAAGACGGTGGAGGCGGAGGCCGCACACGGCACCGTGACGCGCCATTATCGCCAGCATCAGGATGGCAAGGCCACCAGCACCAACCCGATCGCCAGCATTTTTGCGTGGACCCGCGGTCTGATGTATCGCGGCAAGTTCGACGATACGCCGGACGTGATACGCTTTGCCGAAACGCTCGAGAACGTCTGCATCAAGACCGTCGAGGACGGCCATATGACCAAGGATCTCGCGCTGCTGATCGGACCCGAGCAACACTGGCTGACCACCGAGCAGTTCTTCGAGGCGATCGTCGACAATCTGGAGAAGGAGATGGCAAACTGGTCCTGAGCGGCCGGTTGCCTCCTCCATGGCGACGCGCAGCAAGGCACGGCTCGAAATCCGCCAGGCGGAAAGCAGCGACGTCCGTGCAATCGCGGACCTGGTCCGGCGCGCCTATGACGATCTTCCCGCCTATACGCATGGCGAAATCCGCGGGCAGCTGAACAATTACCCGCGCGGCTGTTTCGTCGCCAAACTCGACGGAAAGCTGGTCGGCTATTGCGCCTCGATGCGGCTTTCGCAGCGCCTCGCCTTTTCCGACCACACTTGGGAAGAGATCACCGGTAACGGCTTCGGCAGCCGCCATAATGCCAAGGGCGACTGGCTTTACGGCTATGAGATGTGCGTCGACCCCAAGGTTCGCGGCACTCGGATAGGGCGCCGCCTATATGAAGAGCGGCGCACATTGGCCGAGCGGCTCGACCTGTCGGGCATCGTCTTCGGAGGGCGAATGCCCGGTTTTGCCCGCGCGCTGAGGCGCAAGACCAACAAGGCGGAAAGCGCCGAAGATTATCTTGCGAAAGTGATCGACAGCAAGATCCACGATCCCGTGCTGCGCTTCCAGCTGGCCAACGGGTTCGAGCCGCAGGGCATCATCGAAGGTTACCTCCCCGAAGATAAGCGCTCCAAAGGTCACGCCGTCCGCATGGTCTGGCGCAACCCCTATGTAGAGAGCGACGCGCCGCCCGAACATCGCGTGCCACGCGATGTCGAAAGCGTCCGCATCGCCACCTGCCAGCTTCAGGCGCGCGCGGTTTCCGGATTCGACGAATTCATCAAGCAGATTGAGTATTTCGTCGATGTCGCAGCCGATTACGAGGCGGACTTCATCGTCTTTCCGGAACTCTTCACCCTTATGCTGCTGTCGGCCGAAGACAAGGTTCTGACCCCGCTCGAAGCGATCGAGGTACTGAGCAACTACAC
>JBBSMH010000213.1:0-4004 GCA_038233275.1 Sphingomonadales bacterium
CCGGTGGCGAGCCGTTCATGAACCCCGACATGCTCCCAATACTAGCCGATGCATTGGCCCGCGGGTTCAAGGCGCTGGTGCTGACCAATGCGATGAAACCGATGCGGCGGCATGAGGCGGCGTTGCTCGAGTTGCGCGAGCGGTTCGGGGCCAAGCTTACGCTGCGCGTAAGCCTCGACCATCATACAAGCGCGGCGCATGAGGCCGAACGCGGGCCGGGCAGCTGGGACGCGGCAATGGACGGTCTGCGCTGGCTGTCGCAGAACGATTTCTCCATCGCAGTGGCCGGAAGACTCCTCCCGGCTGAAAGCGAAGCCCAGGCGCGCACGGCATATGCGGGCCTTTTCGCGCGCGAGAACATTGCCATAGATGCCGCCGATCCGGCGCGGCTGGTGCTGTTTCCCGAAATGGACGCCGGCAAGGATGTGGCGGAAATCACCACCGAATGCTGGGGTATCCTGGGCAAATCGCCGACCGAGGTCATGTGTTCGAACAGCCGCATGGTGGTGCACCGCAAGGGTAAAACCGGCCCGCGTGTGGTCGCCTGCACGCTGATTCCCTACGACCACGGCTTCGACATGGGAGCAACGCTGGCCGAGGCGTCGGGCGAGATTGCGCTCAACCATCCGCATTGCGCGCGCTTCTGCGTTCTCGGCGGGGCGAGCTGTTCGGCGTGAAGCAAATTTTCGGACAGAAATGGCCCGCGAGCAGTTGATGGAAATACTTGATTAATCAGGAGTGACACCGCCATGTTTTTCGAATTCATCGTCGTCGACACCATCGCGCGGGGTTTCATCCTTTCCGCATTTGCCTTGTTCTGGATCGTGCTGCTTATCCGCATCAACGGATTGCGCTCGCTTTCCAAGATGACGAGTTTCGATTTCGTCATGACGGTCGCGCTCGGCTCGCTGGTCGCCGGCGCCTCGCAGACGACCGAATGGCAGGATTTCGCGCAGGTACTGGCGGCGATGGCGGGGCTGTTCTTCGTCCAGTGGGCCACCGCGCGGATCCGCAAAGCTTCCGACAAATTTGAAGACGCCATGCAGAACCGTCCCACGCTGCTGATGCGCAATGGCGCGATCTGCGAGGACGCGCTGCGCGAAACGCGGGTCGCGCGGAGCGATCTTGTCGCCAAGCTGAGAGAGGCCAATGTGCTCGACTTCTCGCAGGTCCGCGCGGTGGTGCTGGAAACCACGGGCGATGTTTCGGTCCTCCACGGCGACAAACTGGAGGAACGGCTGATCGAAGGGGTACGCTCGGTCTAGCTGCGCGAATCGAGGGCGCGCGCCACCGCCACGCCGCCCGTGATCAGGAAGGGTACCAGCACGATGCTGAGTGCGACCTTGGCGATCACCTGGCCGATCAGCAGATTGGTAATGTCGCGTTCTCCCGCGAAGGCGAGCGTGATGAAGATCACCGAATCGACCGCCTGGCTGAGCGCGCTGGCAACCGCACCGCGCGCCATCAGGCCGAGCGTTGACGCCTCGCCACTGCCGCGCAGCCGGGAAAAAATCCACACGTTAAGCAGCAAGGAGACCAGATAGGCGGCCGGACCAGCGGCCATTATTCGGGGGGTGGTCGCATGGATCAGTTGAAAGGCTGCGAGTCCTTCGGGCCACATTTCCGGATCGGGGGGCAGCACCAGTACAAATAGGATCAGTAGGATGGAAAATGCCAGCGGCAGGAACCCCCACCACACCATCCGATTGGCGATTTTCTGACCATAGAGCTGCGCCACCGTGCTCGAAATCACGACGAGCAGGAGAAAGGCGAAGATGCCGGCCTCAACTCCGAGTTGCGTAGGCCACAGCTGGACTTGCTTTACTGCAAGAAAACCCGCCAGCACCGTCATCCCGCCGTAGAGCAACGAATAGACGAACAGTCCGCGCGGCATGGCGGCGGCGTCAAGCCGGGTCTCGTTGGCAGGGCTGTCGATCATCCAGGTTCTCCCGTACCGCGTGAAATAGCTGCGCGCAGTTGTCCACCCGAAATTGACTAGGCAGGAACAACGCGCAAGAGAGCAGACGATTTCATCCGCAACTTGTCTCGACCACAAGAAAGGCTCGCATGCCGCCCTTTTTGATGAGCCTGCTCGGAATTCTCGCCATCCTGGCGATCGCCTTCCTTCTGTCGAACGGCAAGCGGCGTATCCGCCTGCGAATCGTCGGCGCGGCCTTCGCGCTTCAGGTGCTGATGGCGCTGATCGTGTTGCGCACACCCTGGGGCGTGACCGCGATCCAGTTCCTCTCCGGCGGGGTCATCGCGCTGCTGGATTATTCGAAGGCGGGGATCACCGCGATCTTCGGGCCAATGGAAGGCAACCCGTTCGCCAACACCTTCATCATCGCCGCACTCCCGGTGATTGTGTTCTTCGCCGCGCTAGTCTCGATCCTCTATCACTGGGGCGTGATGCAGCGCCTGGTGCGCTGGGTGGGCGGGGCGATCGGGTGGATCACCGGAATCAGCAAGGTCGAGGCGCTGGGCAGCGCGGCCAATATCTTCGTCGGCCAGTCGGAAAGCCCGCTGGTAGTCCGCCCCTATCTCGCCGCGCTGCCGCCGAGCCGGCTGTTCACCCTGATGAGCGTCGGCATGGCGGGCGTCGCCGGCACGATCCTCGCCGCCTATGCCAGCTTCATCGGCGAAGACGCGGTGCCTTTCCTGCTCGCCGCGGCCTTCATGTCGGCGCCGGGCGGGATCCTGATGGCCAAGATCATCTATCCGGATGAAGAGGAAACGGGCGATGTCGCCGACGTCGCTTTGCCCGAAGCGCGGATCGGGGCCGCCGGCCCAGCCGCGCTGGCCGAGGGCGAAAAGCCGCACGCGGTCGAGGTGGCAGAGACCTTCGAGGAGGGGCACAAGCCCGCCAATGTGATCGAGGCGGCGGCGCAAGGCACGCAGACCGGGGTCAAGCTCGCCGTGGCAGTGGGCGCGATGGTGATGGTCTTCGTCGCGCTGGTGGCGCTGGCCAACGGGCTGCTGGGCGGAATTGGCGGCTGGTTCGGCCAGCCCGATCTCTCCTTCCAGCAAATCCTCGGCGGGGTCTTTGCGCCGGTGATGTATCTCATCGGCATCCCCTGGGAGCAGGCGGGAGCAGCCGGCGGGCTGTTCGGTACCAAGGTGGTGCTCAACGAATTCGTCGCCTTCATCGAGCTTGGTTCGATGGAAGCAGGCGTGCTGAGCGACCGTAGCCGGGCCATCGTCACTTTCGCGCTGTGCGGCTTCGCCAATTTCTCCTCGATCGCCATCCAGATGGCGGTGACAGGAGGGCTTGCGCCCAATCAGCGACCGGTTATTGCCAGGCTCGGCCTGCGCGCGCTCGCGGCTGGCTCTCTCGCCAACCTCATGAGCGCTGCGCTGGCCGGCCTGTTCCTGCCCTATTGAGTCGCACCGCCATGTCCGAAATCGCCTCCGTCTCGCTCGCCCGCCCGCTCGAGGAAATTGCCGAGGAATTGGGCGAATCCTTCGAGAAGTTCGGCTTCGGGGTGATCCGCGATCACTCAATTCCGCAAGAGCTGATCGATCGGGCTGAAGAACTGTCGAAGCAATTCTTCGCACTGCCCGAGGAGGTGAAGCGCAAGTACAAGATCGAGGGCGGGGGCGGCGCGCGCGGCTACACGCCCTTCGGGACCGAAAAGGCCAAGGACGCCAAGGTCCACGATCTCAAGGAATTCTGGCACGTCGGCCGCGAACTGCCCGCTGGTCATGAGCTGGCGGAATACATGTCGGCCAACGTCTGGCCGGAGGAGGTCGAGGGTTTCCGCGAAACCTTCACCGCGCTCTACGCCGCCTTCGACAAGGCGGGCGGTCGCGTGCTCGAGGCGATCGCGATCCATCTCGGCCTTCCGCGCGGCTTTTTCGAGCCCACGGTGAAAGACGGCAATTCGGTGATGCGGCTGCTGCGCTACCCGCCGCTGGAGGGCAAAGAGGCCGAAGGCGCGATCCGCGCCGCGGCGCATGGAGACATCAACACCATCACGCTGTTGCTCGGCGCGGTGCTCGACCTC
>JBBSMH010000214.1:0-3998 GCA_038233275.1 Sphingomonadales bacterium
AGCCCGGCCCGTCGGGAATATGGCTCTTGCGATAGGTCCCCATCACCTCGCCGTCGGGGCCGATCATCGCCAGCGTGTTGTAATAGTGGTGCCCCTCGCGTTCGAAGAAGCTGGTCGGGATCGCAACCCCAAGCTTGCCCGCAAGCTCCTGCATCGCCAGGACGCTGGGATGCTCGGCGGTGGGGTGGGCGCGGGCGAACAGCGCCTCGTCCTCCTCGCGGCAGAAATATTCGCCGGCGAATAGCTCGGGCGGCGCGATCACTTGCGCGCCTTCGGCCGCCGCTTCCTCGACCAGCGCAGCGACCGCGGCGATGTTATCGGCTTCGTCCGGCCGGGCGAGCGGCAACTGCAGGACGGCGATGGTCAGCTCTCTCATGAGAGAGGCGCTTATTTCTCCCGCAGCGCGAAGTCCACCTGAACCGAGACGCGGCTGAGCGTCTGGCCGGGCATGATCCGTCCGCTTTCCTCGGCGCTCTCGGGCATGGCCATGGTCTGGACCACCCCGCGCGGCGAGACCGGCGGCGGTGGGGGCGCAGCTCCCGGAATATAGCGATCGCCCTGCGCGCCGCCGCCGTCGCGGATGGTCAGCACGCGGCTGACCTCCATGCCCGCCGCCTCGGCATAGGCTTCGGCGCGCTCGAGCGCAGCCTTGTAAGCCGCGCCATAGGCCGAGTTCGCTGTACGCTCGCTGTCCGAAATCTGCAAATCCGGGCCCGACAGCACATTCGCCCCGGCCTCCGTCGCCGCCGTCACGGCGCGGCTGGCGTTCTCAATATCGCGGACGGTTACCGAGACGATGTTGCTCGCCTGGAACTGGCCCTTGCGGTCCCCGTAATCGATCTTCTGGATGCCCACTGCGCGGGTCTGGATATCCTTGTCCTCGATCCCCGCGGCGTTGAGTGCGGCGATCACCTCCTCGATGTCCTCGGCATTGGCCTCGCTCGCGGCGGTCGCGCTCGAGGACCAATTGTTGACGCCGACCTGGAAGAACGCCTTGTCGGGTCGCACCGCGCTCTCGCCGGTGGCGCTGACCGAGAGCAAGGTTTCGTCGTGGTCGACGCCGCGTGGATCGTAGGGCGCATCGCCGCAGCCGGCGAGCGCCAGCGGGGCAGCGAGCAGGGGCAAGACTGGTGCACGCATGACGAATTCTCCATCCATTTGATGTAGCGAAGTTACGTCAGCGCATCTGCTTCCGACCGGCTTAGCGGCGAGTGATCCGGACGTTCCTCATCGCTTGCGGAACAGCAAGGTCATGCGGTCGCTCTCGCCGAGCTTTTCCAGCTCTGCGCGCTTGGTGCGCCAGGCGGGCTTCATTTCCCATACCCCCTCGGGATGGTCGGCCGTGTCCTGCGGATTGGCGTTGATCTCGCTCGCTTCGACCAGCTCGAAGCCCAGCGCCTCGATGAAGCCGACCACATCCTCCTGCCGCAGATACCCCTTGCTGCCGTTCGCGTAGTCCGCCGAAGCCCCTTCGGGCGCGCGATGCTGCACCACGCCCAGCTTGCCGCCGGGCTTGAGCAGCTCGCGCATCTTCTTGATCTCGCTATCGGCGTTGTTCCAGCGCATCATGTTGTGCAGCATGCGGATGACCAAAATGCGGTCGAAGGTGCCGACCTGGTCTTCCAGCAGCGTCTCGAGCGTGAAGCCCGAGAAGCGTTCCGCCGGCAGGCCGGTGAACTCTGCCGTTTCCGCGCCGAAGCCCGCCGCGCCTTCGCGGATGCCCTGCTGCGACTGCTCGTTGAATGGGCCGCTCGTCGGATCGAAATAGAGGCCGACCAGCTGGCCCTCGCCCCCCAGATAATGGCCGAGCACGCGCGTGTACCAGCCGCCGCCGGGCGCGTATTCGCCCACCTTCATGTCCGGCTCCACCCGGAAGAAGGCGAGCGTTTCGACCGGGTGACGATATTGGTCGCGCGCGCGGTCTTCTGCACGGGTGGGATGGTTGATCGCGCCCGACAGCGCCTCGGCGTGCTGCGCGGTGAAAGCGGCGGGGTCGGCAAGAGCGTGGCCCGCATGGTCTGCGCCGCCATGGCGATCGGCAGCGTGTTGGCCGGCGGCCGGTGCTGCAAGAGCCAGGGTCGCGGCGACAATCAGATAACGCATCATCGGTCTCCCTCGAATTTCTATTGCCCGTCTCCTGCACCTGCACGGGGCGGATGACAAGCGCGACGCGGCTTCCTATCTGCTTGGCCGACAAGGAGAACAGCAATGGCTGAAGAACAGGCACCCAGGGAACAGGCTATCGTCGCGGGCGGGTGCTTCTGGTGCACCGAAGCGGTGATGAACGACGTGATCGGCGTCAGCGCGGTCGAAAGCGGCTATATCGGCGGCGACAAGCCTGATCCGACCTACAAGGAGGTGTGTTCGGGCTCGACCGGCCATGGCGAGGCGGTCAGGGTGACCTACGATCCCGATACGATCTCCTACGCCGAGCTGCTCGACGTGTTCATGGGAACGCATGATCCGACCCAGCTCAACCGGCAGGGCAATGACGTCGGCACGCAATATCGCAGCGCGATCTTCCCGCTCGACGACAGCCAGCGCGAGGAGGCCGAGGCCGTGATCGAACGCTGGAACGCCGAGCATTCCGGCCAGACGGCGGTGACGAGCATCGAAGCCTTGAGCGATTGGTACCCGGCCGAGGACTACCACCAGGAATACTGGGACGGCGAAGGTCAGCGGAACCCCTATTGCCAGGCGACGATCCCGCCCAAGCTGATGAAACTGAGGAAGAGCTTTCAGGACAAGGTCAAGGGGTAGGCGCGCACGACCGGCTTCGTCCGCCGTCGCCCCAATAGCTGACATCCTCCGCTTTTAACCTTTGCCTGACAGCTGTGTTTACGTATCTGTCGGTGGTGAGGATCGGGCATCGGTCGGTCTAACGCCCGATAACCCTCGACCGTCCAAGCTGGGAACTCTCGGTCAATAGCGAAGGCGTTGGTCGCCGCCGAGAAGGAAAACAAGTTCGCGAAACCAAGCGGGTCGCTGATCTGAACGGAAACGGGATGGATGAATTGAACGGCGACCGTCGACTAACGAACCACATTTGCGGACTTTCTGCACCGATCCACACGTTCCCGGAAACCGCCATTCATTCACTAGCGGATATTAGGGACCGCTGGGCAGAATTCACGGCAGCAATCTAGTCCGCGCCAATCCAATATCACCCTGCGGACGTGATCGTAGGGGCAGCCAGCAGAAGACCTCCTCAGAAGGCCTGCTTTGACCAACGAGCAATAACAGCAGCGGCCACATTTTTTCCCATGCGCTCTCCAACCTCGTTGGAGAAGCGATAGTGCGCGCCCGCATAAATGCGTGAAAGTGACGTCTCCCGGACATAATCGGCGAGAGTGATTCGGCGTGCTGGCGCGTCATGCAGAGTAGAACTCTTGAGCGTGAATTGCCTTTCGGGATCGCGCAATTCTGCGGCCAGTACCGCTGCCTGGGCGGCCGCCTGCACGCAATGCGCGCAGGGATATTCCGGATGCGGTGGGGTGGGCAGCAGGGGAAGCCAGCTTGCATCGGGCGAGGTCGCTGGATTTCCGTCCCGATCGGCTTGGCGGATGCCGGTTATCGGGCGCCAGAACTGGTAGTGATTCTTGGCGTCAGCAGAAGCGATCCATGCATCATCCGTGGCCATGTAAAACATGGCGTAGAGGCGTGCGTTGCCGGCTGGCGAGCTCGCCGGATCGGCACAAATTTCTCGCAACACGGGATTGATGTCGATGAAAAACCAGAAGCTTGCCGTTGCGGTCTGCCGGACATCACGAGCCGAGTGCGATCTAGTGCCGAAGCGGCGCACCTCATCAAGATCACGGCGATATCGGTCGCTGGTCAGGGCAGGCGGCGGCCCCGGCCGCAGCGCGTCCGGGGTTGCAAGCACCCACGGGGAGAGCGCCCAGTCAAAATCGCGGCTTGCCGAGCCCGTCGCGGGTGGGCCATAGACGCCTGCCGGGGCAGCGGTGCGGAACGGGGCGAGGGGTCGATCCAGGCGCTCC
>JBBSMH010000215.1:0-3975 GCA_038233275.1 Sphingomonadales bacterium
CCCAGGGTGGGTAGCTCGATCCGCTGAAGCGGCTCCTGCAGTAGCCGGCGTGGAACTCTCTCCGGGCGTTCGGCAGACGTGACTGCCCTGAGCAGAACGCCGAGCGACAATGTCGGTCTCCCGTCCACAAGATCGGACTGCCGAGATGGGGCCCCGCGCGCGAACCGTTTCCGCAACGTTTCGCCTAGCCAATGCCGGCTCCGATGCGATGCCTTCCTCTCAGCCGCCCTGATCCGCCGCACATACCGGAGGCAATCCGTCCGCCCGCTCGCGCGCGATCAGCGCCCGCAGCATCTCCTCGCTGATGCTTCCCACCACAACCGTGCGCCCGACCACCAGCGCCGGCGTCCCGATGAAACCGAAGATCGCGGCGAGTCCCCGGGCATCGGCGATGTCCTCCTCCACCTCCAGGCTTTCCATGTCCAGGAGAAGCCGCTCGGGATCGATCCCGATCTCCGTCGCCACCGCCCGAAGATATCCCGGGGTCGGCGCAAATCCCGATCGCATGAGCCGCGCGTGAAACGCTCGGTATGCCCCCTGCCGACCCGCGGCGAGCGCCGCTTTGGCGGCATCCTCAGAGGGCTTTCCGAAGATTGGCCATTCGTGCCAGGCGATGCGCAATCCGTCGTCGGCGTCCCCAAGCTCCGCAAGCATCGCGGTGAGCACACGGCAATAGGGGCAGTTGTAGTCCGAGAACGAGGCCACGGGCACCACTCCCGGCGCAATGGCGCCCGGGCCGAACAGCGCACGGCACAGGTCTGCGCGCAGCCGCGCCAGCGTCGCGGATGCCACGCCGCCGCCGGCGGGTGCAAGTCCGGCGAACGGTGTTGCGCCGCGCGAGGTCTCTCCAGCCGCGATCCTGCGGAAGCCCGGCGGGCTTTCGAGTGCGACAAACTCTAGATCCCCGGCGAACACTTGCCGCAGCCAGGGAGCGGAACCATAAGCCAACGCAATGGCTCCCGCAGCGCCGATGAGCAACGCCGCCCGTCGGGTGCGGGATCCCGAAGGTAGCTTCGCCCCTGGCTCGTCCATCCGAGTCCTCCAGCACGTCCCCGCGCTCTACGCCATGAGCGCACCGCCAACCTCGGACCCGACCGCCTTCCGATCCGGATCCGGCGCGTCCCCGCGCAGGTGCTTCGCTACGCCGCCGCGCGCGGATCCTCCACCGACCACTCCCGCTCGGCGCGGGCATCGGATTCCCATTCCCACAGTGCCGTGTCCGGAGACCTCGCCGGTCGCGCAACGCCATCGCGATACCCTGCCAGCGCCCCGAGCGCTGCGACGTGGACGAACCCGAGCATCGCGGGAACCGTCCTCAACTCAAGCACCTTGGCCATCGCCAGACGGTGGTTGCCGCGATCCCCGAAAATCGGCTCCGCGTCGGGGCCGATGTGGATTTCGATCCCGTCATACTCGCGCCTCAGACGCGGCTTCAGCTGCCGCTGGCCCCGCAGACGCCCATCGCGGCGAACAACCTCGAACACCGCATCAAGGCGCGCGTAGCGCGCGCGAACCTCGGTGATGTTGCGGCATCCGCTCTGTGGTCTTCCCGTAGCCGCGATTTTCTGCATGAGGTGATCATAGATGCCCGTGGCCTCCCATGCCACTCCGGAGCCCCAATGGGCGATGCAGCAGCTGAACTTGACCAGATCGCCGAGCGGGACCGGCGCGAACTGCGCAAAGGCCGCGTCCGCGACCACCTGCCCCTTGGCCGCGCGCGACGCCGCAAAGCTCCGGCTGGCGCTGCGGAACGCCGTCTCGCCAGCCGCCCGTGCCACTTCCAGGGGATGGGCGATCACCCGCTCGATGCTACCGGTCGCCACGGTTATGCTCTCGCCGCTGCGAGGATATGCCATCCCGTAGCGCATGAGCTTCTGGGTTTCGGCAAGCGCAAGGCGCACCTCCCGCATGACCCGCTCACATCGACCAATGGAGCGCCTGGGGGGCTCATGTTCCTCGGGCGCGCTGATTTCACCGATTGTCATCATGGCGGCCTTCCGGTCAGAGTGAACGAGAAGGACTTGCTAGACCTTATGTCGACACTCCTACAAGATTAACAAATTCAATGGGTTAATTAAAGGTTTCCGCGCGTCGCGTGCGGATGCTTCCGCCCCCGCGGCGCAAGCACTATCTGCTCAGGCTTGTGGCTCGGGCTCCGCCTCGGGCGAAACATCGCTGTCGCGGGCGCGCTGGATTTCGATGAACACCCGCTTGACTGTCGGGTGCCGCTCTTTGATCGCGGTCTCGAGCTGCGTCACACCCACTTCCACCGCGCCCGCCGGAAGGCTGTCGCGCGCATCGACGCTCAGGTTCACCAGCACGTCTTCCGGACCGAAGTGCATCGTGCGCGCCTCGTTCACGCCGTCGACGAAGTCCGCCTGCCCCGCGATACTGATGATGTCCTCGACCAGGCCATCCGCCGCTGCTTCGCCGATCAGGAGGCCCTTGGTCTCGATCGCCAGCAGGATGGCAGCTGTTGCGAGGATTGCACCGATCACCAGCGTTGCCGCGCCGTCTGCCCAGACCACGTCGAGCCGATCCGCGGCGAACACTCCGACGAGGGCTGCGCCGAGACCAAGCAGCGCCGCCGTGTCCTCGAAAAGCACGGTAAAAAGTGCCGGATCCTTGGATTGTCGCACCGCGCGCAGCAATGGCAGGTTGCCCCGCACCTTGTCGAATTCGCGATAGGCGACCCACCAGGCGGCGGACTCGAATGCGACGGCGAGCGCCAGCACGCTGTAGTTCCAGGCCACGTTCTCCATCGGATGCGGCTCGAAAAGCTTCTGAACGCCCTCGTAGATCGAGATGCCCGAACCAAGCGCAAAAAGCAGGATCGCCACAACGAAGGCCCAGAAGTAGATCTCCTTGCCGTAGCCGAACGGATGCGCGGCATCGGGGGGCCGTGCCGCCCGCTTCATCCCAAAGAGCAGAAGCCCCTGATTGCCGGTGTCCACCACCGAGTGCACCGCCTCTGCGAACATCGCCGAAGAGCCGGTCATCGCCGCGGCCACGAACTTCGTCACGGCGATCAGCGCATTCCCTGCCAGCGCCGCGATCACCACTTTTCTCGATCCGGCTGCCATGCTCCGCTCCTCGGTGTGCCTGCGCACCCTTTCGCGCCGATCTCTACTGGTCAACCGGGGCTGGCACCCGATGCGGGGGGAAACCTCGGCGCGATTCCGCCGCCGCAGGGCGCGGGGCTGGACAGCCGACGTAGGGCCGGATAAATATTGGTTAACAAGCAGAAACCGTTGGGACAGGAACTTGGCACGATCTCCTCTCACCGTTGCGGGTGTCGCAGCGCTTTTCACCCTCGCCGCCTGCACCATGAATCCGCAACCGACCGTGGTCTCGCGCGACGCGCCGGCGGGAGCGGTGGCACCTGCGCCCGAAGTATCGCGCACATCGAGCGAAGCTGTCGCTTGCCTTGCGGAGGCCATCTATTTCGAGGCCCGCGGCACCGGAGACGTGGGGCGCGAAGCTGTCGCGCATGTGGTAGTCAACCGCGCCGAGAGTTCCAAGTTTCCCGACTCTGTTTGCGATGTTGTCGCCGATGGCTGCCAGTTCGCCTATCGGTGCGACGGCAACGCTGATAGCCTTGCCAATTCCGGGGCACGTGCAAACGCCATCGAGACCGCCGAGACGGTGCTGACCGGTGCCCCGGACATCACCGAAGGTGCGCTGTTTTTCCACTCCGCAGGCTCGAGTCCGGGATGGTTCAAGACGCGTCCACGTATCGGCAAGTTTGGCGGCAACGTGTTCTACCGCTGAGGCGCTATGCGCTGTCGTTAGGGACGCTCCGGATCCGCAGGTCGCAAGAGTGACTTGCGAGTCGCTGCGCGTCGACGACGGACAAGGAGCAGACGGAGCCGAATGACATGACGCTTGCCCACACGCCACTCTTTTCCGGCGGCCCCTCGGTTTCGCGGTTCTGCCTCGGAACGATGATGTTCGGAGACCGGACCGACGAGGCGG
>JBBSMH010000216.1:0-3973 GCA_038233275.1 Sphingomonadales bacterium
CACCCCCGGTTCAGCCGTCATACCCTCGAAGTAAGGTGGGTTCTGCACATACGTCGACGTGGGCGGCCAGTCATAGGTTTCGCTCTCGGTGATCTCCACATCGCGCCACCGCTCGTCGCCCTTGAAGACATCGGCATAACGCTCCCGAAATGCCTCGCGGGTAACCGTCCTCTCCACCAGCTCGGCAATCTCGTGTTGTGATGGCCAGACATCCTTGAGAAAGACGTCACGCCCCTCGCTGTCCTGCCCAAGCGGCTCGCGTGTGATGTCCACGTTCATGTCACCGGCAATTGCATAGGCAACGACCAGCGGCGGACTCGCCAGATAGTTCGCGCGAACATCGGGGTTCACCCGCCCCTCGAAATTGCGGTTGCCCGAAAGCACGCTTGTCGCAACGAGATCCGCATCCTGAATCGCCTGCGCGATGTTCTCGGGGAGCGGACCGGAATTTCCGATGCAGGTGGTGCAGCCATAGCCCACCAGATTGAACCCGAGCGCGTCGAGATCCTCCTGAAGCCCTGCAGCGTGCAGATATTCCGTGACGACCTGGCTGCCTGGTGCGAGGCTGGTCTTTACCCATGGCTTGCGCTGGAGACCCAGGGCCCGTGCCTTTCGCGCGACCAGTCCGGCCCCGATCATCACATAGGGGTTGGACGTGTTGGTGCAGGACGTGATCGCCGCGATAACCACGCTTCCGTCATGGATTCGATAGTCCTCACCTTCGACCTGCACCCAGCGGTCGCCGGAACCCCGGCCCTCGTGCTCGCCAGGAATCTCACGCGGCTCGGATGCACCACCCTCGCCTTCCCAGCGCACCTCCGACTTGTAGCCGACATCCTTTCGATGCACCTCGGCAACCTTTCGGAACTCCGGTGCTGCCTCGCCGAGCGCCACGCGATCCTGCGGCCGCTTGGGACCGGCGATCGAGGGGACGACCGTCGCCATGTCGAGCTCCATGGTGTCGGTGTAGACCGGATCGTAGTCCGCCGTGCGCCAGAGACCGTTTTCCTTGGCATAGGCCTCGACGAGTGCGATGCGCTCTTCTTCGCGGCCTGAAACACGCAGGTAGCGCAGCGTCTCCTCATCCACGGGAAAGAACCCGCAGGTGGCGCCGTATTCCGGTGCCATGTTGGCGAGGGTCGCGCGGTCAGCGAGCGGCAGGTTCCCCAATCCCTCGCCGAAGAACTCGACGAACTTTCCGACGACCCCCTTCTTGCGCAGCATCTCGGTTACGCGCAGCACAAGGTCGGTCGCGGTGACACCCTCGACGAGTGCGCCGCTGAGCTTGAAGCCAACGACCTCGGGGATAAGCATCGAGATCGGCTGTCCGAGCATGGCGGCTTCCGCCTCGATGCCGCCCACACCCCAGCCAAGCACCGCAAGACCGTTGATCATCGTCGTATGGCTGTCGGTTCCAACCAAAGTGTCGGGATAGGCAATGGCCGCTCCGTTCTGGTCTGAGTCGGTCCAGACGGTCTGCCCGAGATACTCGAGATTCACCTGATGGCAGATGCCCGTGCCAGGCGGCACGACGCGGAAATTGTTGAACGCCTCCTGACCCCATTTCAGGAACTCGTAGCGCTCGCCATTGCGCTGATACTCACGCTCGACATTGACCTGGAAGGCACGCGCGTTCCCGAACTCGTCGACCATCACCGAGTGATCGATGACCAGATCCACGGGATTGAGCGGATTGATCTTCTGCGGATCCCCACCAAGGCTCACCATTGCGTCGCGCATCGCCGCAAGATCGACCACCGCCGGCACGCCGGTGAAGTCCTGCATCAGCACCCGCGCCGGGCGATAGGCGATCTCGCGCGGGTTTCGACCGCCCTGCGCAGCCCATTGCGCAAAGGCGCGAATATCGTCCTGCGTCACCGTCTCGCCATCCTCGAAACGCAGCATGTTCTCGAGCACGACCTTGAGCGCGGCGGGCAAGCGCTGGAAATCGCCGAGCCCCGCGCCTTCGGCCGCCGCGATGGAGTAATAGTCGTACGTCGCGTCTCCAACCCGGAGACTGCGCCGGGTCTGGGCGGTATCGGTTCCAACGAAAACAGTCATCGTGCCTCCGGTGCGGTCGCTCTTCGGTGGGAAATTGCCATCGGTATGGCGCATTATCCGGTGTCTCGCAAGGGACGCCCATCGCAGCGCAATGGCGCCGACGATGCCTTTCCCCCCTTCTGGCGATCGGCTATGCGGCATTGATGGAATTGCGGGTCACGAATCTCCACTGCCGCCGCGCCGGCCGCTCGGTCCTGAGCAACCTCAGCTTTGCAGTGGCGGCCGGCGAGGTGCTGCTCCTGCGCGGACCAAACGGTGTCGGCAAGTCGACGCTGCTGCGGGTCCTGGCCGGGCTCATTCCCGCCGCCGGTGGGCGCATCATACTCGATGGCATCGAGCTGGGCCGCGACGCGGATGGATATGTCTCCCGTCTTGCCTATGCCGGTCATCTCGATGCTTTCAAGCCTCAGTTCAGCGTCCGCGAGAATCTGGCCTTCTGGTCGCGGCTCTTCGGCGGGGGCGACGTCTTCGGGGCGCTGAATGCACTCGACCTGCACTCTGTCGCCGAGCGCCCGGCCCATGCCTGCTCGGCGGGGCAGAAGCGCCGCCTGGGCCTAGCCCGGCTGCTGCTCGCGCCCCGGGCGCTGTGGCTGCTCGATGAGCCGACGGTTTCGCTTGACGCCATGGCCATCAAGGATTTTGCCGGGATGTTGACGGCGCACCGGTCCCGCGGGGGTATCTCCGTCGTGGCAACCCATGTCGACCTCGGAGTTTCCGACTGCCGCACGCTGACGCTCGACGCCGGCAGGGAGGAGGACCGCGCGCGCGGCGATCCTTTCCTCGACGGAACCTGGGCATGAGGCCGGTTCTCGCCGTACTGCACCGGGAGTTGCGCCTGGCCCTGCGCTCGGGCGGCGGCGCGGGTCTGGGGCTGACGTTCTTCCTGATCGTCATCCTCCTTGTGCCCTTTGGCGTTGGCCCCGAGCCCGAGAGGCTCGCGAGCGTCGCTGCCGGTATGCTCTGGGTCGCGGCGCTCCTTGCCTGCCTGCTGTCGCTTGACCGGCTGTTTCAAAGCGATTTCGAGGACGGATCGCTCGATGTGCTCGCCCTCGCGCCGGTCCCGCTCGAGGCGCTCATCGCCCTCAAGACGCTCGCGCACTGGCTGACGACGGGTCTGCCGCTGGTGGTGGCAGCACCGCTGGTGGCGACCGCCCTGCACCTCCCGCCGCAGAGCTACCCTTGGCTGATGGCAAGCCTCGCGGTTGGAACCCCTGCGCTCAGCGCCCTCGGGGCCATCGGCGCGGCGTTGACGGTGGGCATCCGGCGCGGGGGCCTCCTCCTGTCGATCCTGGTGCTGCCGTTCTATATCCCGACGCTGATTTTCGGCGCCCGCACCGTCAGCCTTGCGGCAGAGGATGCCTGGGGAGCCTTCTCGCTGCTCGCTGGACTCAGCCTTGCGACGCTCGCCCTCGCACCGGTGGCGAGCGCAGCGGCCCTGCGCATCAACCTTCGAAGCTGACGCCGCTAGTATCGCTGGAAATCATGCGGAGAACCCGAAACGGCGCGCCGGCTTTTGCCGACGCGCCCCACCAGAGGTCCCCTTAAGGCGCCTTACTGGCCCGTGACGATCATTTCGACCCGGTTGCGCTGAAGCTCGCGATCATCGGTACTGGAGAGAACGTTCTTGATCTCGGCAAGCTGGCTGACGGTCAGCGCATTCACGTCCACTTCGCCCTCGAGGCCGATGGAAGCAAGATCGTTGCGCACGATGGCCTCAAGCCCACCGGCATCGTCCATGTTCCTCATGCTGTTCATCATGCCGCCCGACGCGCCCCCGGCGCTCGAGTCGGTGGCGCCCATCGATCCCATTGTCGAGGATTCCGTCATGATCTGTTCGATACGTCCGCGCTGGATCCCGGCGTCATCGCTTCCGTTGAATACATTCTCCATCTGCGCCAGCTGCTCCAGCGTC
>JBBSMH010000217.1:0-3961 GCA_038233275.1 Sphingomonadales bacterium
TCCCGAAGCGGAGAACTGGAATTTCGGCACCGATGGCAAGCGGTTGCCTTCGCGGATGCCCGTTGCGGTCACCAGTGCTCCGGGGAGCGTGGTGTCGAATTCCGCCTCGATCAGGCTGCCCGAGAAGACGAAATCCAGCCCCGGGGCAGGCGCGAAGCCGACTTCCGCCTCGACCCCCATGGTATGCGCATCCTCGACGTTGAAGACGATGCGCGAGGAGCAGCTTCCGGCATCGAGCGTGACCTGCAGATTGCGGATGTCGTTATAGAAGCCGGCCACATTGGCATAGAAACCGCGGCCCTGCGTCTTCGCGCCGACCTCGTAGTTCCACAGCGTCTCGTCCTCGTAGGACTGGAACCCGCCGAACAGCGCCGCGTCGGCAGGCGAACACAGCGTGATGTTGAGCGGATCGTTGACCCCCCCAAGGCGGAAGCCCTTGGAGGCTTGCGCGTTGAGCGTGACATCGTTGCTGACATCGTAGCTTAACAGGACCCGCGGGCTGATGCCGTCGGATTCGGTGCGGTCGAACTCGTTGTCGCCATTGGCGAACAGTCCGCCCGAGATGAACCTGCGTTCCTCCCTAAAGTCGTAATAGCGCGCGCCGAGGGTCACGTCGAAGCGGTCGGTGACCGCGTATGTGCCTTCGCCGAACACCGCCATCTGCTCGATGTCGTAGGGCAGATCGGCGTTGTAGGGCGAATCGAGATTGTCGAACCCGTTCGCCACCGCCGCCGAGGTTCCCGCGCCCAAGGTGGCATCGGTGAAAGCCGCATAGCCCGGGGTGGGCAGGCGCTGGCGATAGAAACGGTCGGTCTCGGAGTAGAAGCCGCCGAAGACCCACTGGAATGGCCCCGCAGTATTGGACGAGAAGCGCAGTTCCTGGCTCAACGTTTCGAGATCGGTGGTGTCGCGAAGGTTCGAAGGCAGCAGGACGCCCGCGTCGGGATAGCCGAGATCGACCGACACCGAGCCGGTCAGTGCGCTCGCGTCACGGCTGACAAGGATGTCGCGATTGGTAAAGGAGCTGACCGAGGTCATCGTGACCGGGCCGAACTCGGCCTCGATCACCATGTCGGCGATCAGCGTCTCGTCCTCGAAGGATTCCCGAAGCAGCAAATATTGCTCGCGCTCGCCCAGCTGGATTGCGGGCCGCGTGGTGGTGAAGGGATTGGCGTAGAGATTATACACCTCCTGCCGGTTGAAGCCGTCGGCCTCGACCTTCTGATAGACCACGCGCGGCGTGATGCTGAAGCCCTCGCCATTACCGACACGCAACGCGATACGGCCGCCGTAGCGCTGGCCGCCATTGATATCTTCCCCGCCGGCCGGGCCGAGCGCGTCGATGAACCCGCCGTATTGTGTGTAATAGGCCACCGCGCGCACCGCCGTGTTTGCATCCATCGGCAGATTGAGCGCGCCCTTCAGGTGCCAGCCGAAGTCGTTACCGTCGACCATGTTGACGTTACCTTCGACCAGCCCCTCGAACGCGTCGGGATCGGGCTGGTTGGTGATGTAGCGGATGGTGCCCCCGACCGAACCGGAGCCGAACAGCGTTCCCTGCGGGCCGCGCAAGGTTTCGACGCGGTTGAGATCGAACAGGTCGAGATCGGGCGTGAACAGCGAAAGCGAAATCACCGATTCATCGAGATAAACGCCGACCTGCTCCTTCACGCCCGGCTGGTCGCGCACGACCTGCCCCGCAGAGACACCGCGGACCGAGACCTGGCTCTGGCCGGGCCCCAGGTTCTGAACCGAAAGGCCCGCCACATTGCGCGAAAGATCCTCGAGCGTGTCGGCGCCCGACTTCTGAATGTCTTCCTGCGTCTGCGCATTGATCGAGAACGGCACGTCCTGGATGGTCGAATCGCGCTTGGTCGCGGTCACTATGATTACGGGCGGGCCGGGATCGGCCTGTTCGGCCTCCTGCGCGAGCAACGGCGAGGCGACAAATCCGAGCGCGCACCCGGCGAACAGGGAAGCGCGGAAATGCGAGCGGCGAAATGGGGCGTGCGGCATCGTGTTTCCTCCGTGACGGGCTTTCTTTGCCCAGGTCGGGGAATCTGAATCGACGCCGCCTCCTTGGCAAGCGAGACTTATCATTTGTTGCGCCTTGCGCCGGGTGTGTCACATCGGCGCCACACTCATCGCTCAACGTATTCGCAGCGATGCTACGACCGGGAGATGATCCGACGCCTGTGCTGCGAGGGAGGTATGGTGGACCCGGGCATCGATGCAATTCCATTCTCGCGAGGCAACGATGCGGTCCAGCGTCGCGATCGGCTGACGGCTGGGGTAGGACCGGCCTGGGGTGATAAGGTGCCAACCATCCGGGAATTCGCGCATCGCGCCGGTCTGCCTGCCCCATTGGTTGAAATCGCCGAGGATCACGCAGGGGCGGGCCTCGCGGCACCCGGCGAGGAACTCCAGCAACGCGCGGATCTGGTCGCGCCGCCGCAGGCCCGAGAGATCGAGATGCGTGCCGATGACCCTTATCGGCTGCCCCTCTACGGTGAGTTCGGCACAGACCGCCCCCCGAGGCTCGAGCGTAGGCAGAGCGAGCGCATCGCTCGTCCCGATTTGGTAACTGCGCCGCACAAGCAGCGCGTTGCCGTGCCAGCCGATGCTCTGCTGGCGGCGCGCGACGGGCACCACCCGCCAGGGCGTGTCGTCAAGCAATGCGCGCGGCAGCACGCTTGCCCGCGAACCGATCCGCCGGTCGGCTTCCTGCAGCGCGATGATGTCGGCATCGACCTCGCGCAACACGGAGATAATCCGATCGGGGTCGCGCCGTCGGTCGATGCCGATGGCCTTGTGAATGTTGTAACTGGCGAAAGTGAGCTGCACGCCGGCGCTATTCGCCCACGATATAGCGGTCGGTCGGCCGTGTCGGCAGGCCGTCGATGCTGCGGGTTTCGCGGCGGCGCTTGGCGACGAAAGTGGCCGGATCACGGCCCGCGTGGTATCTGACCAGCGTTTCGCGCTGGCGCTCGAAATCCATAATCGGGACGCCCCAGTCGCAGCTGGTCTGGACACTCTCGACCCAGATTTCGAAGATTTGCCGGGTCCCCGGCAGCAGCCTGAAATGCGCTGCGAGTTCGCCCCATTCCGGATCTTGCGGCAACACCGGGCGGCCCTTGCCGTAAATGCGCAGGATCAGCGCGGGTTGTTCGAAATTGCAGAACATGACCGTGATCCGCCCGTCGGCGAGCAGATGCGCGTTGGTCTCATTGCCCGAGCCCGACAGGTCGAGGTAGGCCACGCGGCTGGGCGTCAGCACGCGAAAGGTGTCGGAAAGGCCCTTGGGGCTGAGATTGATCCGCGCGCCCGGTGCGGCGGTTGCGACGAAAAAGACCGGCTGCGCCTCGATCATGGCGATATGCTTGTCGGTGAGGGCATCGGTGAAATCGGCCATCAGAGAAACTCGCGCAGCGTCGCCATGAAGCGGTCGAACTGGTCGTGATGGAGCCAATGGCCGGCATTGTCGAATTCGATGACTTGAGCGTCCCGGAAATGCTCCAACCGCCCGTCGCCCTGGGGATTGGAGGCCCAGCTGTCCGCGCCATAGAGCAGCAGGGTGGGCGCGGTGATTGCGGCCCAGCTCTGGTGGAGGAACTCGTCCGCGATGTCCTCTGTGGGCCAGACGTTGAGGTGCGGGTCGAACTTCCAGCTGAAGGTCCCGTCTTCGTTGCGGTTGACGCCGTGGATTGTCAGATGCCGTGCCTGAACTTCGGTGAGATAGCTGTTTTCCTCGATCATCCGCGCGAGTGCGGCTTCGATGCTGTCGTATTTGCGCGGGGCGCGCGCGGCGGCGGCGCGCTTCTTCCCGATCCATTCGGCGAGGCGCCGGGGATAGGGTTCCGCGCGCACTTCCTCCTGCCGCTTCGGGCTTGGCCCAAGCCCCTCGATCGCGACAATCCTTCGGACCATTTCGGGAAAGGTCCCGGCATAGCGCAATGCGACA
>JBBSMH010000218.1:0-3940 GCA_038233275.1 Sphingomonadales bacterium
CGACGATCTCGCGCCGCTCGGCCTCGACCGCGAGGTCGAGCCCCATCGGGCCGGTCAATACGAAGAAGAAACCCGCAATTGCCAGCAGTGCGAGACCTGCGACCAGCATTCCGGTGATCGCGCCAGCGCGAAAGGCGAGGGTGAGCCCCTGCTGCAACCCGCTTTGCGCCGCAGCGGCCGTCCGGACGTTTGCGCGCACCGAGATGTTCATCCCGATAAAGCCCGCGACGCCCGAGAGGATCGCGCCGATGGCGAAACCGATGGCGCTGAGATGGCCGAGGAAGAAAAGGACGATTCCCGCCATCACCACGCCTACCACGCCGATGGTGGTGTATTGCCGCTTGAGATAAGCCTGAGCGCCTTCCTGGATCGCCGCGGCGATTTCCTGCATTCTTTCATTGCCCGCGCCCGAATTGAGCACCTGGCGGCTGGTGAAGAAGCCATAGACTATGGCCAGCAGTCCTAGCAGGATTGCGATTACTACGAGATCCACGGATATTCCCCCTCCGCATAGTTTTGCAAAAATGCGCCCGCCAGCGGTGTGGCACGGCGCAGATGCGGCGGGGGTATAGAGCGACCGGCGCGGGTGACAAGGCCAAACCCGCGCGAATGCGCGGGTTGTGGGGAAAACTCAGCGGTGAAGGTAGCCGAGACTGTCGCCAGGAGCAGGGGGCGCCCCGTCGATCAGCAGCGGATGCTCACCTTGCGGCAGGACATTGCCGATGCGCGTTGCGGGCACCGGCAGGGTCCCGTTCGGCGAAGCTGTAAAGAGCAGCGCGTAGTCGTCCCCCCAGCGCAAAGCCTCGGCGCGCCGGCTTTCCGGAGCTGCAAGGGGAGCCGCGGCAGTATCGATCGCGAGGGTTGCCACGCTTGCGCGGGCCATGCGCGAGGCGTCGAGCAGCAATCCGTCCGACACATCCATCATGGCCGTGACATGCGGGGCGAGCGCCTGTCCTTCCTTAAGCAGCGGTTTCGGGCGACAATAGGCCTGACCGGCCTTGCCACCCGCCTGCGCGGCCTCGAAATCCATCATCGCCGCGCCGAGCGTCCCAACGAGATAGACCCCATCGCCCTCGCGCGCACCGCCACGCGAGGGCACGGGCTTATGGGTCGCCCGCCCCAGCGCCGTGAGGCCCCAGCTGCGCGCGCCCTTGCCGGACACGGTATCTCCACCCAGCAGCGGAATATCGTATAACGCGAGGACCTCTCGCAAACCGTCGACGAACCGGTCGTCACTCTCACCCAGCATGTGGCCCAACAGGACGCCGATCGGCTCTGCGCCCTTGGCGGCGAGGTCCGACAAGTTCACCGCCACCAGTTTCCAGGCGATATCCGCCGGATCCTGGCCGGGCAGGGTATGGACGCCCTCGACCAGCATGTCGTGCGTCAGGACCAGGGTCTCGCCACCGAATTCCAGCACTGCCGCGTCGTCATTCAGGCCCCGCGCGGCCGGATGACCGGCAAGACTGCGCAGTGCTTCTAAGAGTTGAATTTCATTCAGAAATTGCACCCTCGTCTTCCTGCGGTAGCAGTTTTCTCAAAAGCCGATGGTGCCTCTCCAAAGCGACGAGCAAATATAAGAACATCAGTCCCAGGAAAATCAGAAACAGCTTCCCGCCGTCAAGCCTGTTCGACCGCCCGGACACTTTCCGCATCTTGATCTCTGCGGTCGCTGCCTCAGCATCATAATACGCCATTTCCCGGCGGTTGTCCGCTGTCTCGAGAAAGCGATCCAATCCACGAGCCATGGCTTGTCGGGGATTGTCGAGGTCGGCAGGGAACTGCATCTCGCATTGTTTGACTGTATAAGGTTCGCTGATGGTACGGGTCGTGGGGCAGCCAATCGGAGTGTAGTACCATCCCGCGCAGGATGTCGAATAGCTGTCCCAGCTCTCCACTGTCCTTCGGCGTTCACGGGTCACATCCCGGCAGACCCGGATTTTCTTTGCGGCTCGGTAGGCCTGAAGCGCCTGACGAAAGCCCGATTGCTGAGTCGCTTCTCCCACGAGGGTGGAATAACGCAGCACTCCGAGGTAACGACGCTCGATTGTCGCCGCTCGCAATTCACTGCGATTAGCGAAATCGCGGAACCTGTCACCCCATCGCTTGCGCGGGTTATCCTCGACGTAGTCATCTTCGACGTAATCGCTCATCTACACCCCCTTTTTGCATCCCGCTCGTAAGATGCAGAAGAAGGTAATCAACACAAGACATTCAGTGTCGGAACAGAAGATTCAGTCGCGCACCTCTTTCGCCACCGCGTCGAGTATGCCGTTGACGAATTTCGCTTCGCGGTCGTCGAAGAAGGCCTTGGCGACATCGACATATTCACTGATCGCGCTGCCGGTGGGGACATCAGGGCGGGCGAGCAGTTCGTAAGCGCCAGCGCGCAGGACCTGCAGCATGGTCTTGTCGAGCCTTGCGATGGTCCAGCCCTGCGCCAGGCGCGCGGTGAGAAGAGTGTCGAGCTCCTCGCGCCGCGCTTCCACCCCGCTCACCAGATCGTCGAAGAATTCGACCTCGGCCTCGGCATACTCCTCGTCCTCGATCACCTGACCGAGGCGGTGCCGGTGGAATTCGTCGAGCAGCCTGGCGAGCGCGGTGCCTTCCATCTGCTGCTGGTAGAGCGCCTGAACGGCGGCGAGGCGGGCGGCCGAGCGGGCCTGGGAGCGGGGAGAACGGGTCACTTGAGCCTCATGGATACGGAAGCGGCATGGGCGGGCAGCCCCTCGGCCTCGGCAAGCGCGATGGTGGCGGGGCCGAGCGTGCAAAGCGCATCCTCGCTTGCCTCGATAAAGCTGGTCCGCTTCATGAAGTCGAGCGCCGACAAGCCGCTGGCGAAACGCGCGCGGCGTCCGGTGGGCAGGACGTGATTGGGCCCGGCCATATAGTCGCCGATCGCTTCGGGAGTGTGCCGACCCAGAAACACGCTTCCGGCGTGACGGAGCTTGGCGAACAGCGCTTCGGGTTCGGCGACTGCCAGCTCGACATGTTCGGCGGCAAGGCGATTGGCGAGCGCGACGGCATCATCCAGGTGCTCGACCACGATCATCACGCCGTGCTCGTCCCAGCTCGCCTTTGCCACCTTGGCCGTGGTGAGGCTGATCAGCTGCAGATCGATCGCATCGCCAACCATCCGCGCGAATCCGGCGTCGTCGGTTATCAGTATGGATTGGCTCGCGGGATCGTGCTCGGCCTGGCTGAGCAGGTCGGCGGCGATCCATTCGGGATCATTATCCTTGTCGGCGATGACGAGGATCTCGCTCGGTCCCGCGACCATGTCGATCCCCACCACGCCATAGAGCTGGCGCTTGGCCTCGGCGACCCAGGCATTGCCCGGCCCGGTGACGACATCGACCTTGGCAATCCTTTGGGTGCCATAGGCCAGCGCGGCCACCGCCTGCGCTCCGCCAATGCGCCAGATTTCGTCCACTCCGGCGATATGCGCGGCGGCGAGAACCAGCGGGTTGGTCTCGCCGCGTGGCGTGGGCGTTGTCACGACCAATCGCTCCACCCCGGCGACTTTGGCCGGGATCGCGTTCATCAATAGCGAGGAGGGGTAGGAAGCGCGGCCGCCGGGAACATAGAGCCCCGCCGCGTCCACCGCGCGCCAACGGCTGCCGAGCCTGACGCCGGCATCATCGGTATAATCCCGGTCTTGCGGCAGCTGGCCTTCGTGGAAGGCATTAATCCGGCGGGCGGCAAGCTCGAGCGCGTCGCGCGTCTCTCTCTCGAGCGCCTCGTAAGCCTGGCGGCAGTGCTCGGGCGAAACCCGCCAGTCGCCCTCATCGGTCAGACGATGGTCGTCAAAGCGCATTGTGTATTCCACCAGCGCATCGTCGCCGCGTTCGCGCACTTCGTTGAGCATGGTGGCGACATCGCGCGACACATTCGCGTCGCTTTCGCGGCGATTGCGGACGATTTTCGCAAAACTGCGCTC
>JBBSMH010000219.1:0-3937 GCA_038233275.1 Sphingomonadales bacterium
GAACCCGGCGGCGTCCTTCTGGTCGTAGGCCCCGGCGTCGTCCTCAAAGGTCACGTGGCTCTCGGAATAAAGCGAAAGGGGCGAGGAGCGGCCGACCACCGAGGCGAGGCCTTTGTAGAGCTTCAGGCGCACCGTGCCCGAGACATGGGTCTGGCTGCGGTCGATGAGGGCCTGGAGCATGTCGCGTTCGGGCGAGAACCAGAAGCCGTTGTAGATGAGCTCGGCATAGCGGGGCATCAGCTCGTCCTTGAGATGGGCCGCGCCGCGGTCCAGCGTGATCGACTCGATGCCGCGGTGGGCGGCGAGAAGGACGGTGCCGCCCGGAGTTTCGTAAATGCCGCGGGATTTCATGCCGACGAAGCGGCCCTCGACCAGATCGAGGCGGCCGATGCCGTGTTTGCCGCCAAGCTCGTTGAGGCGGGTGAGGAGGGCGGCGGGCGAGAGGGTTTCGCCGTTCACCGAGACCGGATCGCCCGCCTTAAAGCCGATCTCGATGTGTTCGGGGGTGTCGGGCGCATCCTCGGGGTGGACGGTGCGCTGATAGACGTAGTCGGGGGCTTCTTGGGCCGGGTCTTCGAGCACCTTGCCCTCCGAGGAGGTGTGCAGCAGGTTTGCGTCGACCGAGAAAGGCGCCTCGCCGCGTTTGTCCTTGGCGATGGGGATCTGGTGCTCCTCGGCAAACGCAAGCAGCCGGGTGCGGCTGGTCAGGGACCATTCCCGCCAAGGCGCGATCACCCGGATGTTGGGATTGAGCGCGTAGGCCGCAAGCTCGAAGCGGACCTGGTCATTGCCCTTGCCGGTGGCCCCGTGGGCCACGGCATCGGCGCCACAGGCCTCCGCAATCTCCACGAGGCGCTTGGAGATCAGAGGCCGGGCGATCGAAGTTCCGAGCAGGTATTGTCCCTCGTAGAGCGCGTTGGCGCGGAACATCGGAAACACGAAATCGCGCACGAATTCCTCGCGCAGATCCTCGATGTAAATGTTCTCCGAGGCGACTCCAAGCAGCTCCGCCTTCTTGCGTGCCGGCTCGAGCTCCTCGCCCTGACCAAGGTCGGCAGTGAAGGTGACCACCTCGCAGCCATACTCGGTTGCCAGCCACTTCAGGATGATCGAGGTATCAAGGCCCCCCGAGTAGGCGAGCACGACCTTCTTGGGAGCGGACATGGACGCCTCCAGTTGCATTGTGCGGGCCGCTCTACCGGGTTTGCCTCAGTCCCGCAAGCGCGCCCCTGGGCGCTGGAAATCCGGCAAGCCGCGTGGTAGCGCGCGCCATGAACCATGCAACCTCCTCCTTCGAGAGCGCCGTGTGCGCCGCTGAAACCGCGCTTCGCGTGCTCTTCGAGCCGACGCCGCTGCAGCGGAATGACTACCTCTCCACGCGGTACGGTGCCGACATCTGGTTGAAGCGCGAGGATCTGAGCCCGGTACGCTCCTACAAGATCCGCGGCGCATTCAATGCCATGCGCAAGGCCCTCGATCGCGATGGCACGACCCGCCGTTTCGTCTGCGCCTCGGCCGGCAATCATGCGCAGGGGGTGGCCTTTGCCTGTCGGCATTTCGCGGTGGAGGGCGTGATCTTCATGCCGGTGACCACGCCGCAGCAGAAGATCGACAAGACCCGCCAGTTTGGCGGTGCCGACGTGGAAATCCGCCTGACCGGCGATTATTTTGACGATACGCTTCGGGCTGCCCGCGCGTTCTGCACCGACGCCGGAGCGCACTTTCTGCCCCCCTTCGATGATCCCGACGTGATCGAGGGGCAGGCGACCTCTGCCGTGGAAATGCTGGCGCAGATGCCGCAGGACACTCCGATCGATCTGGTCATCGTGCCTGTCGGCGGCGGCGGTTTGTCGGCCGGACTGGTGCAGTTCTTCGCCGCGCGCTCCCCCGCCACTGACTTTCGCTTCGTCGAGCCGCTGGGCGGTGCGAGCCTGCGCGCGGCGCTCGAGGCGGAAGCGCTTGTCACCCTGCCAAGCGTCGATAATTTTGTGGACGGCGCGGCGGTGGCGCGTATCGGCGAATGGAATTTCGAGGCGCTTCGCCGTTTTGACACTGCTCGCGTGCTCACCCCCCCGGAGGACCGGCTGTGCGTGACCATGCTCGACATGTTGACCGTAGAGGGCATGGTGATCGAGCCAGCCGGTGCATTGGCGATCGATGCGTTGCGCGACATCCCCGACATCGAAGGCAAGACAGTTGTCGCCGTGGTATCGGGTGGTAACTTCGATTTCGAGCGCCTACCGGACGTCAAGGAGCGGGCGCTGCGCTGGGAAGGTCGCAAGAAGTATTACATCCTGCGGCTTGCGCAGCGGCCCGGGGCGCTGCGCGAGTTTCTCAACATGCTCGGCCCCAACGACGATATTGCGCGTTTTGAGTATCTCAAGAAGTCGGCGCGCAACTTCGGCTCGGTTCTCATCGGCATCGAAGCGCGATCGCGCGCCGATTTCGAGGTCCTGGAGGCACGAATGGCTGCGGCCGGCATCACTTCGCTGGACATTACCAACGATGCCGTCATCACCAACCTGATCATCTAGAGGGGGCGCGCGATGCTCAACACGATCCTGCATGGCGAGCCGACCGACGAGCCGGCACTGGTCATCGCCCATGGTCTCTTTGGCTCCGCGCGCAATTGGGGCGGAGTGGCAAAACGGCTCGCCCGGGATCGGCGGGTTGTTGCGGTGGATCTGCGTAACCATGGTGACAGTTTCCATGACGACGACCAAAGCTACGCGGCCATGGCCGACGATCTGGCCGAGGTAATTGCGGCGCATGGTGGGCAGGCCGACCTGCTTGGTCACTCGATGGGCGGAAAGGCTGCGATGGTCCTCGCCCTACGCGAGCCGTCGATCGTGCATCGACTCATCGTGGCTGATATCGCACCGGCGGCATACGATCACAGCCCGATCGAGAACGTCCGCGCGCTCCAGTCGCTCGATCTTTCGCACGTCTCCCGTCGCTCCGATGCCGATGCTGCTTTGGCGGAGAGGGTTCCGGACCCAGTGTTGCGCGCATTCCTGCTGCAAAGCCTGGCGATAGCCGAGGAGCGGGCGGTCTGGAAGCTCAATCTCTCCGCACTGGCCGACCAGATGCCCCAGATCATGGGCTTTCCGAAGATCGAGGGGAGCTACCTTACTCCCACGCTTTTCCTTACCGGCGAGAAATCCAAATATGTCTCTGCCGAGCACTTGTCCGCAGTCTCGCTCTACTTTCCCACCGCCCGCCGGCAGGAGATCGCCGGTGTCGGTCACTGGATGCATGCCGAGGCTCCGGCGGTGTTCGTGCAGGCGGTGCAGGGCTTCCTGGCGAGTTGAGATGCTGGACGCCCTCCCATAGCCTTGCTATTGGGAAGACGTCGCCGCTGTAGCTCAGCTGGTAGAGCAACGCATTCGTAATGCGTGTGTCGGAGGTTCGAGTCCTCTCAGCGGCACCACCATCCTGTTCGCCGATGTCTGCGAGCGGTTAAAATAATCAGCGAAATATGTCAAAATAAGGGCTGACTTTACCGCCAGGGGCCGCCCGTGTTCGCCCGAAGCCGGACAAATCTGGGGGCCTTCGCGGGGGCCTTCTGGCAGGCTTCGAAACGAAAGGCCCCCAGGATGCCGCTTACCGATTCCGCTATCCGAGCGTTGAAGGCGCGCAATAGGTCCTACAAGGTTGCTGACGAGAAGGGTCTCTATTTGCAGGTGACACAATCTGGCGGACGATTGTGGAGAGTAAAGTTTCGCGCTCCGGGCGGCGTCGAGAAGAAGCTTTCACTGGGTGCCTATCCCGAGATCAGCCTGAGGGATGCCCGCGGGCTGCGCAACCGAAGCGCGGAGCTTGCTGGCAAAGGGCGTCGATCCGGCCGAGAAGAAGCAGCGCGACAAGCATGCCGCCAAGGTGAACGCCACAAACACCTTTGGCGCTGTCGCTGCAGCCTATATTAGCAAAAATAGGC
>JBBSMH010000220.1:0-3897 GCA_038233275.1 Sphingomonadales bacterium
GCACCGGCCGCTATCCGATCCGCGGCGGAACCGATGGGGCCAGCATCGCGCAACCGCTCAGCGCCGCCGAAGTCCGCGCGGTGATGGAAGAGGCCTTCACCGTCCTTTCGCGCGCCCGCGCGCAAATCCGCCGTCCGCTCGACAGCCGGATGCAGGCGACGATCAGCGTGGTCGATACGCATGGCGAGGTGCTCGGCATCGTCCGCTCGCCCGACGGGCCGATTTTCGGCACCGACGTCAGCCTGCAGAAGGCGCGCACCGCGACGTTCTTCTCCAATCCCGTCGCCGCGCAGCAGATGCAGGCGGCTGGTGCGACCATCGCCAATTACGTCCAGCGGGTGAGGTCCTTCCTCGGCGATCCCGCTGCCTTGACCGGGAACTTCGCCTTCGCCGATCGCTCGGGGGGCAATCTGGCACGGCCCTATTTTCCCGACGGAGAAGTCGGCCGCCCTCCCGGCCCGCTTTCAGTCGAGGTATCGCGGAAATTCAGTCCCTTCGCGGTGGGCCTGCAGAGCGATCTGGTGGCGGGCAATCTTGTCCAGCACCTGACCTTTGTCGCGACCGGCGGCGCGCAGCCCGACACGCCGCGCGCCTGCACCCCGCTTCCCGCCTCGCCCGGCGGGCGCCCGCGAGTCGCCAATGGCATCCAGATCTTCCCCGGCTCGGTGCCGATCTACCGCGGCAACCAGCTGGTCGGCGGGATTGGCGTTTCGGGCGACGGTATTGACCAGGACGACATGGTGAGCTTCCTCGGCACGCATAATGGGGGTCAGCGCGTCGGCGGGATCGGCAATGCTGCGGTTTCGATCCGCGCTGACCGGATCGTCGTCAATCTGGGCGATGCGAACGTGCGGTTGCGTTACGTCAGCTGTCCCTTCGCGCCCTTCCTCGACGATCCGGCGCAGAACGTTTGCGAGGGGCTCTAGGCGCGTGCTCGTTTCGCTTTCGATCCTTATGCTCCAGTCCGCTCCGCCACCCCAGCCGGCGGAAGCCGAGACCGCAGTGGAAATCGAGGCCGTACAGGCCGAACCGCCGCCGGTCGATAATGAGGTGATCGAGGGGCGCCGCCGGCCCGATTACACCGACCCCCTGCCCGATCCGGTCGACCAGACCAATGTGGGCGCGGTGCGCGCCCCGCCGCCCGAGGCTTTCCCGACGGACCAGGTGCCCATTCCGGATCGCTGGCGACTGATCGAGACACTCGGCGTGGTGAAGGAGCGCTGGTTCGATCCCTATAATCAGAACACCTACAAGGGGGACCGACCGATCGATCCGGCCAAGGTTCCGTGGCTGCCGATCAAGGGGGACGATTGGTTCTTCATCGCCAATGTCATCAGCGACACGGTCTTCGAGCCGCGCACCTTCCCCATACCCGTGGGCGTCCAGACCACGCAGCGCCCCCAGAGCCTCGACGTGTTCGGCGAGGAGGCGAGCTTCGTCCTTTCGCAGACCTTCATCGCCGGCGTCGCGCTGCTCAAGGGCAGCACCGCCTACAAACCGCCCGATGTCGAATACCGCGTGACGCTCGCCTACAATGTGAATCACGTGGACGTGCCGGAGCGGCGCGTGCTGTTCGTCGAGCCGAGCAAGCCCACGCACCGCACCGACCAGTTCCTGGGAGTGCAGGAAGCCTTCTTCGATTATCACTTCCGCAATGTGTCCGACCGCTATGACTTCGATTCGGCGCGGATCGGCATCCAGCCGTTCCAGGCCGATTTCCGTGGCTTCCTGTTCAACGACAATCAGCTTGGCCTGCGGTTCTTCGGAACGCGGGACAACAACCGCTTCCAGTACAATCTGGCGGCCTTCTGGCGGCTGGAGAAGGACACCAACAGCGGCCTCAACGCGATCCTCCAGACCCCGCGTGACGATTTCCTGTTCATCGCCAACGCCTATCGGCAGGATTTCCTGATCCCCGCGCTGACCAGCCAGGTGACGCTCGCCTACAATCGCAACCGTGAGGCGGACGACATCCAGATCGACGATAACGGATTTCCCGTCCGGCCCGCGCTGCTCGGCGATCTGCGCGGGCGCGATTACGATGTGTTCTACGCGGGTTACAATGCCGACGGGCGGATCGGCCGGATCAATCTCTCGGGTAGTGCTTATTATGCCTTCGGCGAGGATCGGAACAGCTTCTTCACCGGCGAAGAGGCAGACATCAGCGCCCTTTTTGCGGCACTGGAGGCAAGCTACGACCGCGACTGGATGCGCTTCCGCCTGTCCGGCGCTTACGCCAGCGGGGACGGGGACCCTTACGACAATGTCGAGAGCGGATACGACGCGGTGTTCGAGAACCCGATCTTCGCCGGGGCCGACACCTCCTACTGGATCCGCCAGACCATTCCCTTCGCGGGTGGAGGTCGCGCGGTCAGCGTCAACGGGCGCAACGGCATCCTCAATTCGCTGCGCTCTTCCAAGGAACAGGGGCAGTCGAACTTCAACAACCCCGGGCTGATCCTGGCGGGGGCAGGGGCGGACTTCGACCTGACGCCCGAGTTCCGCCTTTCGGCCAACGCCAATCACCTCTGGTTCGAGGATACCGCGACGCTGGGGGCCCTGCGCAACGAGGGATCGATTCCCAAGGCGATCGGCTGGGATCTCTCCGCCGCGGCGATCTGGCGGCCCAAGGCGACGCAGAATATCGTCTTCCGCCTCTCCGGCGCAGCGCTGCTCTCGGGGGATGGCTTCGACGATCTGTTCGACAATCTGGGCAACACCGGAGAATATTACTCGGTGCTCGCCAATGCGATCCTGACCTACTGATGCCCTGGGTTCGCCATCTCACGCTGGTCTTCGCGCTGCTCGTTTTCGCCGGTGCGCTGGCGGAGGGCGGGCCGCGCGCGGCGGAGGGCGAAAAGCCGGTCAAGCGCGATTATACGCGCGTCACAGCACCGCCCGCCCCCGCGCAGCAGACGTTCGACGAAATGATGGCGAAGTCGGACGGGTGCCTGTCCTGCCACGTCCGCACCGACGCCCCGACGATGCACGAGACGCCCGCGGTCCGGCTCGGCTGCATCGATTGCCACGGCGGCGATGTCTCGGTGCAGGGCGATTCCTCGCTTGCCCATGACGACCCCGCCTATATCGTCGCGCGCGACCGGGCGCATGTGCTGCCCAAATATCCCGAAAGCTGGCACTGGCCGTCCTCGGCCAATCCCAAGCAGAGCTACGCGCTGCTCAACAAGGAAGACCCGGTCTTCGTGCGCTTCGTCAACCCGAGCGATTATCGCGTCGCGCGCGAATCCTGCGGGGCCTGCCATATCGAGACCATCGAGGCGGCCGAGCGCTCGCTGATGGCGACGGGCGCGATGCTGTGGGGAGGGGCGGCCTACAACAACGGCATTCTGCCGTTCAAGAACTACATCCTGGGGGAGGCTTACACTCGTAAGGGTGAGCCGGCGAAGATCGAAAGTGCGGGCGTTCCGGTGGGCACAGTAACCGAGGCACAGGCCGCCCGCGGCGCTCTCGCCGAACTCTATCCGTTGCCCACCTGGCACGTGGTGCCGCCTGGCGACGTGTTTCGCGTGTTCGAGCGCGGCGGGCGCACGATCAACTCGCAATTCCCGGAGATCGGCCTGCCCAATCCCACTGGCAGCATACAGCGGCTCGAGGAGCCGGGGCGGCCCGATCTGAAACAGTCCAACCGCGGCCCCGCCACCGGGCTGCGCGTCGCGATCCCTGTGCTCAACATCCATAAGACGCGCCTCAATGACCCCTTCACCTGGTTCATGGGGACAAACGACCAACCGGGCGACTATCGCCATTCAGGCTGCGCAAGCTGCCATGTCGTCTACGCCAACGACCGCGAACCGCGCCATTCGTTGACCTATGCGCAATATGGCCGCGACGGGCAGAGCGTCACGGTCGACCCGACGATCTCCGGCAAGCTCGACC
>JBBSMH010000221.1:0-3892 GCA_038233275.1 Sphingomonadales bacterium
AGCGCGATGAGAGCGGCTTCAGGTGGTCCCATGATCCCGACGGTTGCTGCGAGTTGCGCAAAGTCAGGCCGCTCACACGCGCCCTGGCCGGTTTCGATGCTTCGCTGACGGGGCGCAAGACATTCCAGTCACCCACGCGCTCGCACCTGCCGCGGTTCGAGATCGACTTGGCCGATGCGGCGGCCGCCTTAAGGTCAATCCCCTGATCGACTGGGATGCGGGGCGGATCGCGGCCTGGTTCGCCGAGCACAATCTGCACCGGCACCCCCTCGTGGCCCAGGGATTTCCTTCGGTCGGTTGCAGCCCCTGCCCGCACAGGGTCGCGCCCGGAGAGGATGCGCGCGCGGGCCGCTGGAAGGGTTGGGACAAGACCGAATGCGGGATCCACGTGCCCGTAGTAAGCCCCGGCGGCGAGCTGCCGCCGGGGTACGAACCCTTCCTTTAGGTCAGGCGGACTCGATCAGGTCGGGACTCGCTCGACCTTGGCGGTCTTTCCCTCGGGGCCGGTCGAGGTCCAGACGCCGTCCGCGCCGATCCCTTCGGTGTTGCACTTCTGCTCGCCGGTATCGCCTTCCTTGCGGTACTGTTCGTCCACGATCGAGCAGTATTGTTCGGGGGTTTTCTGTTCCCACCGGCCCGTTTCGACCACCTCACCCGCTTCGTTCTTCTGCACATAGGTTCCGTCCGCATTGACCTCCTCGGTAAAAACGGTTCCGTCTTCGAGCGTTACGCGATAATTGCCGGGCGTAGGCTGGCCGTCGGCAGCGAGACCTTCCGTGGCGGGAGCCGCCGCTTCCTCGGTCGCTTCGGTTTCGGGCGCAGTCTCCGCTTGCGAACAGGCGGCAAGGGCCGCGACAGCGGCTGTCAAAGCAATTCGTCTCATGTGGTAGTCCCCTCTATCGTGAGCGTAACGGCGTGCCGTCCCGCCAACGCGACTCGCGATCCCTGCCGCCTTACTAGGCTTTCACGCTCACGGTGCCAATGGCGTCTAGAGCCAGCCCTCCGCGCGATACCAGGCGGCAGCCCGGGCCAGGCCGTCTTCGCCCGACATCCGCGGCGACCAGACGCTTTGCGGGACTGCCTTGTCCGAGCGAACCACCCAGTTCGGGTGGCACATATACCCAACCCTGTCGGTGGTAAGCTTCGACCCCCTGCCTCGGACAAGCCGGTCGAACCGTGCCGCGCCGGCGAGTACGCGCGCGGGCAAGTGCGGGGCGAAGACCCGGCGGCCCATTGCCTTTCCTATCTCCTTCGCCAGCTCCTTGTGACTCCAGCCACCCTCGCGTCCGTCATCGGGCTCGAAAAAGCGGCGGCGGACCAGCTCGGGCGGCGCAACGACCAGCGCGAGCAGCAGGCGGGCAAGATCATCCACATGGATGATCGAGGTCGCCCCTCCCGGCGGCAGCGGGACGAGGCCCCATTTGGCCGCGCGGAACAGCTCGAACATGTCGCTGTCGCGTGGGCCATAGACGGCTGGAGGGCGAACGATCATCCAATCCAGCCCGCTTTTCTCGACCAGTTCCTCGGCCGCGGCCTTCGAAGCGCCATAGGCCGAAAGCTGCGGTTCGCGCGCAGCGAGCGAGGATACGAAAACCAGCCGCTTGACCCCAGCCGCTCTCATCGCAGCAATGACATTGGCGGTCCCGGTGACATTGGCGGCTTCGAATTCGCTTGGCTCGATCGTGCTGGTGAGGCCCGCGATGTGGATCACCGCCTCGGTACCCTGCGCCAGTTGTTCGAGAGACGCCGTATCCGAAAGACTCCCCCGCACCCAATGCACCCCGCTGCGGTCGCGATCGGGCGGCCGGCGGGTGAGCGCGCGCACCCCCTGTCCCTCGCGCTCCGCCGTGTCCAACACGGCCTGGCCAACGAAACCGGTGCTTCCGGTGATCGCGACATATGGCTCGTGCGCCGCGTTCAGTTCAGGGGCGACCATTCGTCTGCCGCCTCATCTTCGCTCTCGACCTCGCCCGCCTTGTTTTCGGTCGCGGTTCGATCGGGCAGATAGCCGAGCACCGCGTCGAGCAGCTGGTCGAGTCCTGTCCCTGTGGCGGCGGAGACCTGGAACACCTCGTCCGCGCCCGCCTCCTTCAATTCGGCGGCAAATCCCTCACCCAATTCCTCGTCGGCCAGGTCAAGCTTGTTGAGAGCCACCAGCCGCGGCTTGTCGCCCAGCCCCGCGCCATAGGCTTCCAGCTCCGCCTCCACCGTCCGCATCGCCTCAACCGGGTCTACTCCGGCGATATCGATCAAGTGGATCAGCGCACGGCACCGCTCGATATGACCGAGGAAGCGGTCGCCGATCCCCGCGCCCTCGGCAGCACCCGCGATAAGCCCGGGAATGTCGGCAAGAACGAATTCGCGGGACTTGTGGCGGACCACGCCGAGCCTGGGGATCAGCGTGGTGAAGGCATAATCGCCGACCTTGGCCTTGGCGTTGGAGACCGCGTTGATGAAGGTCGATTTGCCTGCGTTGGGCAGCCCCAGCAGGCCGACATCGGCGAGCAGCTTCAGCCGCAGCCAGACCCACATCTCCTCCCCCGGCTCGCCCGGCTGGTGCTGGCGCGGCGCGCGATTGGTGCTGGTCTTGTAACTGGCGTTTCCGCGGCCACCCATTCCGCCTTCGAGAAAGACCACGCGCTGGCCAACCTCGGTGAAATCGGCGAGCACCTCGTCCTTGTCTTCGGACAGGACCTGCGTGCCCACCGGAACCTCGATCACCAGATCGGGAGCGCCCGCGCCGGTGCGGTCCTTGCCCTGACCATGCTTGCCGCGCTGCGCCTTGAAATGCTGCGCGTAGCGGAAATCGATCAGCGTATTGAGGCCCTGTACCGCCTCGAAAACGATATCGCCGCCCTTCCCGCCATTGCCGCCGTCGGGGCCGCCGTATTCGATGTATTTCTCGCGCCGGAATGACACCGCGCCGGGGCCGCCCGCGCCTGATTTCAAGTATATCTTGGCTTGGTCGAGGAAATGCATGGCGTGGCAGATAGAGAGTTTTTACCGGGCGCGGGAGATTTTTGTTTTGTGCACCCGCCTCCGGGGTGCGATTTCCTCGCTTCCTTCGGTCGCTGCGGGCGCGCAGTCGCGCTTGCGGGCCTTCGGCCCGTGCTCCGCGACCGAGCCGTTAGTTTAGGATTGGGCTCGACGCCGCAGGCGTCGCGAGGGCGATTGCCCGCCCGCAGCGGCTCCATCGCAGGACGAACAGCCGCGAGGAAAGACGAACCATAAACCCCAGGAAAATTTTCTGCGAAAGTTTACCTGGTGGAGCCGAGCGGGATCGAACCGCTGACCTCGTCATTGCGAACGACGCGCTCTCCCAACTGAGCTACGGCCCCGTCCCAGGTATTTCCATCGCCGTGGCGGCGCGGGAGCGCGCCCCTTAGCGAAAGTGCATAGGTGATGAAAGACCCTAATTCGGGCCCTCGTCGTCCTCGTTTTGCGTGGTCTGGACCGTCGGGCTGGGGCTGAAGACGACACTATCGTCGGGCGTTACCGGATCGCCCGGAAGGATGATCGCCGGTTGCTGTTGCGGCGGATCGCCCGGAAGGATGATCGCCGGTTGCTGTTGCGGCGGATCGCCGGGAAGGATGATCGCCGGTTGCTGTTGCGGCGGATCGCCCGGAAGGATGATCGCCGGTTGCTGTTGCGGCAGATCGCCGGGAAGCGTGAGCACCGGTTGCTCTGCCGTGGCCGGGCTTTCGGTCGCGATTACGACCGGCCGAGAGGCGGTTGATGCGGCGACTGGCACCTGTTCGATCGCAGCCGGGGCGACGCCGCCGACGGGCGGCGAACCGCCAGCCACTTGCGCTTCGCCCGCCACGGTTACGGGCTGAACCGTTGGCATCGAGCCCACCAGCGTCCCGCGGGGCGGCGCGGTGGTTCCCGGATC
>JBBSMH010000222.1:0-3892 GCA_038233275.1 Sphingomonadales bacterium
ACCCGGCGACCGCCTCTAGCATCTTCCTGACCACCGCCAGCGATGTCGCCAGCATGGGCATTTTCCTCGGCCTGGCAACGATGCTGCTGCTTTAGAAACCCGCCCGGCTTCGCCCTCCCGAGGGGGGTCGGACGCGAACGCGGGGTGTCCCCGGCGGTATAGGGTACGGTCGCCAACCTAACGCAATGGGTCGTCTCGTGAAAGTTCGCTTCGCGCTACTCGCTTTCGCCGCCGCCAGCAGCGAACGGCAAGTGAGTTGGGGCATGAAGATCGTTCCGGCTTTGGGGCGGGAACGGTCGGGTCCGCCCGGGGGTTTAAGCTCATCCCCCTCTATCCGATCGGTGTGATCCATGAAAGCCGCGCTTGCCGCCTTACCTCTCCTCGCCCCGGCTCTCGCGGCTTGCCAGAGCGTGGACGATTCGGACTGGGTCCGGGGGGAATACGGCTCCGGTTTCAATCAGGCCGAACGCGGTTGCGAGGAGCTGACCGAACGGACGATCGAGCAGGAAAGCAAACGCGAGGAATTCTTTGTCGGATGCATGAAAGCGCTGGGCTGGACGCCCAAGCCCGGGATAGACCCCGTCGGTTAGCCCTGCATCCTGAGCGCGACATCGCTCATGAACCGGGCATCCTCGCCGCTGGCGAGCCATTCCGCCTCGGAAGCGATGGCACCTAGCATCGAGACGAGATCGTCCATCTCCGCTTTCGCGTAATTGCCGAGCACGTGGCCGGTGACGCGGTCCTTGTGCCCCGGGTGGCCGATCCCGATGCGGACCCGTCGGAATGTCGGGCCGATGTGCTGGTCGATGCTTCGGAGGCCGTTGTGCCCGGCGGTGCCCCCGCCGGTCTTCACCTTGACTTTGAACGGCGCGAGGTCGAGCTCGTCGTGGAACACGGTCAGGTCATCGGGGCCGAGCTTGTAGAAACGCAGCGCTTCGCCCACCGCGCGCCCGCTCTCGTTCATATAGGTCGCGGGCTTGAGCAGCAGCACCTTCGCATCGCCGACCCGGCCTTCCTGGACCCAGCCGGAAAACTTCTTCTGCACCGGACCGAAGTCATGCGCCTCGCCAAGCGTGTCGCACACCATGAACCCGATGTTGTGGCGGTGCATCGCGTAACGCGGTCCCGGATTTCCAAGGCCTGCCCAGATTTGCATCAAGCCTCCGTACTTGCGCGGTCCGCAAAAACAAGAACGCCGGCTCCTCTCGGAACCGGCGCCCTGGTTCGGTGGTGGAAAAGGTGAGCTTTACTCGCTCTTCTCTTCCTGTTCCACGGCAGCGTCGTCGTCCGGACCTTGCTCGGTCGCGGCGGTCTCGCCAGGCTCCATGCCTTCGCCCGTCTGCTCTTCGCCTTCGGCCTCGTCCTCGCTCTTCTTGAGCGCCGAGGGGGCGACCAGCGTGGCAATGGTGAAATCACGGTCCGTGATCGCGCTCACGCTGCCTTCGGGCAGATCGACCTCGCTGATGTGGATCGAATCGCCGACTTCCTTGTCGGTCACGTCGATCACGATCTCGCCGGGGATCTTGTCGTTTTCGCAGATCAACTCGAGCTCGTGACGCACAACGTTGAGCACGCCGCCCTTCTTGAGGCCCGGGCTCGCTTCCTGATTGACGAACACCACCGGAATCTCGACCTCGATCTTCGCGCCCTTGACCATGCGGAAGAAATCGACGTGTTCGGGGCGATCGGTAACGGGATTGAGCGCGAGGTCCTTGGGCAGGGTGCGCACGGTCTTGCCGTCAACCTCGATGTTGACGATCGAATTCATGAAGTGACCCATGCCGAGCTGGCGTACCAGCTCCTTGGCCTCGATGTGGATCAATGTGGGTTCTTCCTTGCCGCCATAAATCACGGCGGGGACACGGCCTTCGCGACGCAGTGCACGGGAGGCTCCCTTGCCAGCCCGTTCGCGCGTCTCGGCCGGCAGGGTCAGAGCGTCGCTCATCTTGTGCTACCTTTCGAAATGCTTCGTTGAGTTACTTCCCGCCACGCCTCCAGGGATGACCACGGTCGGGAAGCGCGCGCCTATAGCGCAGATCGGTGTAATAGCAAGCCTCGCGGGGGGACGGACGCGAAGCGATCCCAAGCGCGACTGCGCGCCCGCAGGTGCCCGTAGCGAAGCGAAGGAACTGCACCGAGGATGCGCCCGCGGAGGCGGGTGCCCAAAACAAACTACTGCACGCGTCGCAAAATGTATCCGCGGGCATGCAGCATAGCCGGCAAACCGTCGGGGCCGACGACATGGCCCGCACCCACCGCCACCAGCGGGCGCTCCTCCGCGCTCAAGAGGTTCTCGATCTGCGCCGCCCAGGCGCGGTTGCGGCCCGCCAGCAGCGCTTCATAAAGCTCGGGATCCGATAGCATCCCCCGCATGCTGAGGGCGGCAAGTCTCTCGATATCGCCGCTGCGCCAGACTTCGGCGAGTGTCTCCGCCTGGATTTCCCGATCGCGAGTCTCCTTCAGGACCGCATTGAGAAGATCGCGCTGTTCGGGCTCAGGCAGGCGATCAAAAATTTCCAGCTGCGCCGCTGCGCCTTCGAGCTCGACCACTTCACGCTCGCCAAAACGGCTGATGAGTTCGCGGTCGACGCCATTGGCGGTCTTGGCGGTCTGCGCGAGCTGCGCGAGCGAGAGCGCTGCCGCCCAGCTTTCCAGCCCATCGAATTGGTCGCGGCGCAGGTTCGCCCGCACCAGCAATTGCTCATAGGCCTCGCGCAGTTTGGGATCGACACGCTCTGCGAGCGGGGGGGAGGGCTCGTCCGTCGCCATCCGGCTGAACAGACGGTTGAGCGCGGCCCCGTCCTCGAGCGAGGCGACCTCCACCACCAGCGTGTCGGCCTCTCCAAGTGTGGAATCGAGGAGGTCGGTACGCCATTCGATACCGTCGGGCAGGGCGTGAACCGTGCCGAACAGCCAGCCCTCCACCGCGCCGTCCGCGCCGACGATTTCCCACAGCGGCGGCGCGCTCTCGGATGCTACTTCCCCGGTGGCCGCGCCATCCCGGTCGCAGGCGGTCAGAAGCAGGGCCCCGCAGCAGGCCAGAAGCGTTCGCCGGATCACTGGACGCGCTCGACCTCCAGGCGGCGTTCTTCGAGATAATCCTGCACGCTTTTCTCGCCCGCGAGATGGCCCGCGCCCACGGCGATGAACACCGTGCCCGGCGTATCGAGGCGGGCCTCGATCCAATCGGCCCAGCTCCGGTTGCGGCTGTACAGCAGGGCCTCGGCCAGCTCCGGATCGGTCAGGCCCTGGTTCATCAACTCGGCCAGGCCGTCGGCATCGCCTTCGAGCCATTCCTCCACCATCCGGTCCATCATCCCGGCGATGTTGTCGACATTCTCTACCGCCGCCATCAGGAAGGCGATCTGTGAATCCGCGTCGAGCCTGTCGAGCATCGAGAGCTGGAATTCCACCGTCTCCAGCGCCTGGCGTTGCGTGGCCTGGCCAGCGAGCCCCTCGATCACCATCTCGACACCGCTTTCGGGTTGGTACCCGGCCCTGGCCAGGGGAAGCATCGACAGCGAAATGCCTGCGAACCACGGCTCAAAGCGGTCGAATGCGGCGACGGGCAGGCCCAGTCCGGTCATCGCGGCCTCGTACCTTGCGGCCTGGTCCTCGGCGAGGAGGGTTCGCAGGCTCTGGTCGGCGGGAAGCATCGCCTTGCCGATGATGACCTGCTGCATCGAGGAATCCTGCGCTGCGCCGGCGGGGATTTCGGTTACCAGAGTGCCGGACAGAGCGAGTGCGTTCTCGACGGCGCCGGTATACCAGTCGACCTCCTTCGGCAGCGCGTGGACCGTCCCGAAGAGGTAGATGGTGGTGTCCTCATCCGCCACCTTCCACAATGCGGGGCCGGTGGACGCTTCCTGCACCGGTGGGATCGCCTGTGCGG
>JBBSMH010000223.1:0-3890 GCA_038233275.1 Sphingomonadales bacterium
AACAGCGCCACGGACGTCATCCTGCCAGGCATCGAGACTTGCCGCACCTGCCATCTGGGCGAGAATGCGCGCCGGGCGGAAGTCCCCTCGGGCTGCGCGATGTGCCACTCTTACCACCCGCCCTCGGGTAGAAAGCCGGACGACCATCCGGAGATATCCCCGAAGCAGGTGGCTCGCATTTCGCGAATTGGGCGTTAAACAAGGTTAACAGGGCACATAAGAAGGGGGGCCGTCACGCAGTGCTGATCGCACAGATGACCGATATCCACATCGGCTTCGATCCCGATGCGAAGCCCGAAGAGCTCAATCGGGTGCGGTTTCGCAGCACGCTGTCACGGCTGCTCAAGGCGCCCAGCCGCCCCGATTACCTCGTGCTGTCTGGAGACCTGACCGACCGGGGAGACGAGGAAAGCTTCGCCAAGACGGCCGATCTGCTGCGCGAGTGCCCCTTCCCGCTCTTGCCCATGGTGGGCAATCACGATTCGCGCGAGGGGCTGCTGAAGGCTTTTCCGGAAACGCCGAGCGAGGACGGCTTCATCCATTATGTCGTCGATGAGGCGGGCCTGCGGATCATCTGCCTCGATACTCTCGAGCCTGGCCGGCACGGCGGCGCCTTTTGCGAAGCGCGGCGCGATTGGCTCCGCGCGCGGCTGGCCGAGGCACCCGAGGCACCCGTGCTCATCTTTATGCACCATCCCCCCGTGGTCTCGGGCATCGACTGGATGGACCCGGCTCCGGGCGAGCAGTGGATCGTCAATTTCGCCGAGGCCGTGGAAGGTCATGAGCGTCGCATCCACGCGATCCATTGCGGCCATCTGCATCGCCCGCTGGCGACGCGTTTCCGTGGCATTCCGCTTTCGGTAACACCTTCGGTGTCGCCGCTCGTTTCGCTCGACCTGCGCGAGATCGCCGGAGAAAAGCCCGATGCGCGCGGCCTGATCACGACCGAAAGCCCGACCTACGCGCTGCATTGGTGGGACGGGGAGAACCTCGTGACCCATTACGAAGAAGTGGGCGACTGGGACTACATCGCCTATTACGGTCCGCACCTGCAGCCGATGATCAAGGAAATCTTTGCGGAACGGGCCTAGTTGTCCCGCGCGCGGCGTGCACGATTATTCGCTCGCCCCCGTTTCCCGCCAGGGCCCCGTTCCGCCGATCCAGGAGCCCATGTCGGGCTCGTCCGAAACTTTCCACGGCACGCCCGAGCGGGTCAGAAATAATTTCTCCATCTCGGCCCGCGTGAACGGCCGTGAGCCGAGCCGGCCGAATACCGCCATTTGCCCGCCGGTCTCATCGACGGCCCGGTCGCGGTCGAGGCCCTTGCTCAGCGCCAAAGCCGCACCCTTGGTCCTCGCCCAGGCGACCATCTGGGGCTTGGGTGCGGGGCTGAAGCCATAAAAATTGGGCTGGCTGTCGGGGCTGGTGAGTTGCAGCACCTTCATCCCGTTAACCCCGTCCGCGACATAGGCGAACAGCGACGCATTGGTTGAGGCGACAACCACATCCTCGACATCAGTCATCGTCCCGCCGAGCGTTTCCTTGGCATAGATGCGCGGCGCTAGCGGGCGAGTGATGTCGAGGATCACCAGCCCCTCCTGCTTGCCCGCGACATAGGCATAGGTGCGCGCGAGATAGAGGCGCCGGGCATTGGCGACCGGAACCGTACCTTGCGGCACTGCCACCGGATTGCGCAGATCGGTCACGTCGAACAGCTTCACGCCCTCGGCATCCGTGACCCACAGGTAACGGAACTGGATCGCCGAAGCGCGCGCATCGGCAAGCTCGCGCACCGCCGACAATTGCGGGTTCAGCGGATCGGAAAGGTCCACCACCACCAGGCCGCGCCGCGAGGTGACATAGGCGATGTCACCCGCCAGGTGGACGTGCCGCGCGCCCTCGAGAACGCCCCCTTCGTTCCAGGCGGTCGCGCCGTTCGCCAGCCGGGCGCGTTCCAGCTTGTTGTTGCGAAACTCGCCGTCGGCCATGGTTTCGATATTGACCAGGATCAGGCCTTCCACCGCATCGGCGATGACCGCATAGTCGTAGATCGGACGCATCGGCTGCTCCTGATTGACCTCCAGCAGCGTCAGCGGCGTTCCATCGGCTCCGGGGATGGTATTGCCCTCGGCGTCCTTCACATGGGTCGCCGCCATTGCCTTGTTGCGATCGGGCCGGACTGGTTGGTTGGTGGCCAGCGCCATGCAGGTCGCGTTCCGGCTCGGCACATGGGTGTCATGCCCCATCGCGCTGAAGGGAGCGGTGATGATCCGCTCGCTCACACCTTTGTTGGCGATCGAAGCGATGTCGTAGACGCGAAAGCCCCCCTTCCCTTCCGCAACGAACATATATTCGCCGCGCATCTGCAGGCATCGGACCGCATCGCTTGTGCCTTCATGGACATTGGCGAATTGCTCGAACGCCTTGGTCTCGCCGCCGAAATCCTTGTCGAAAGCCTTGCCGCGGGTCCAGTCCTTCAGCTCGCGACCGTTGTCCTCGACATGCATCCGCCAATAGTCCGGATAGGCGTATTTGTGCAGGTGGGAACCCAGCACGGTCTGCGGCTCGTCCCACTCGGTCACGCGGATCGCCTCGAACCCTTTGGCCTCCCCCACCCAGGCATTCAATCCGACGAAATTGACGAAATTGGTGCCCAGCAGGAGCAGCTGGCTCATGATCGCATTGTTGTCGTCTCGGTCCGACAGATGGCAGTCGGAACAGGTCTTGGTCTCGGTCAAGCGTACCGTGTGCGGGAAGTGCGGTGCGAAAGCCTGCGAGGAATAGCCGCTCGCCGCGACTGGCGGCTGCTGGATGTAGATGCGCTCGCGGTTGATATTGGTCGAGGAGAGGACCAGCGCGCTGGTGGAGCGGATCGGCGCGGTCTGATTGCCCTTCGTCGTCTGATGCTTGCCCAGCTGGAACATCTCGTCGCGCGCGACCTGCGGATTGTAGGTGGCGAAATTGCGCGTCGTTTCCCCGTCGTAGCGGAGCGATGCGCTCTTCCAATTGGCCTCGATCGGCAGATGGCACCCGCCGCATGATGTGGTCCAAGACAGATGGCAGGTGAAACAAGCCATCTCCTCTTCCCGGTGCGCGCGGTCTTCCGGAGCGATGCCGGTGCCGAATTCGAACCGCCCCGTTTCGCCGCCGGTGCGGCTCATCAGCTTGGCGCGCGCCGATTTGGCGTTGAAATGCGGGCTGGTGGCATCGACGCTGTCCTTGGTCAGCGAGACCACCCATTGCAGATCGGGATCGATAATCGAGCGTTGGACCAGGACCTGCCGTCCGCCGCTGTCATAGGTCCATTCGAACCTGCGCTGTCCGTCGGGATTACGCAGGAGGGCGAGATCGTTGCCCTTGGGCGGCGCGGCAGGGCCGCTGGTCCGCAGCGTGGGCAGCGCATCCGCCGTGCCGTGGCAATCCTTGCAGCCGATCTCCACCGCATTCGCGACTTCGCCGTAGATAAGTCCGTTGCCATGGCTGTCCTGACCGAAATGGCAGTCGGCGCACTGCATCCCCTTTTCGGCGTGGATGTCCATCATGTGGACCGCCTTGCCCGGATTGGTGCCGACGGGGACAAACTTCTCTTCCCCTTCCCGCCGCCATTTCTCGGGATCGTCGGGAGCGACGATGTTCCCTTCGGCGTCGAGCAAATTGCCTTCGCGGTCCCGCTTGAAGATCGCGCGGAAATTCCAGCCGTGACCGTGGTAGTCGGCGAATTGCGTGTCCTTGAGCTGCGGATTGAGATCGTAGACGTTGCGCAGGAAATCGAGATCGGACCATTTGCCCTTGGGCGCGGCAGCCTCCGGATTGCGGTCAAGCACGGCACGCACCTCGGCGGCGGTGGGGTATTTCTGCTTTTCAGGCCACATATGCGGCGCGTCGCTTTC
>JBBSMH010000224.1:0-3847 GCA_038233275.1 Sphingomonadales bacterium
ATCGTCGAGGACATCGAGCGGCTGCGCACGATGTGCGGTCACGAAAAGTGGCAGGTGTTTGGTGGTAGCTGGGGCGCGACGCTCGCCCTCGCCTATGCGCAGAAATATCCCGAGCGCACCTCCGAACTCGTCCTGCGCGGCGTGTTCCTCGCGCGGCAGAAGGAGAAGGATTGGCTCTACCGTTACGGCGCGAGCGAGATCATGGCCGAGCAATGGGATGATTTCACCGGCCTCATCCCCGAGGACGAGCGCGACAATCTGGTCGAGGCCTACCACGCCCGGCTCACCAGCGATGACGAGCAAACCCGCCTCGCCGCGGCGCGCGAATGGTCGCTGTGGGAAGGCAATGTCGCCACGCTGCTGCCCGACGAGGAGCTGCTGGACACCTTTGCCGACCCGGCGAAAGCGGTGCCCTTCGCGCGGATCTGCGCGCGCTTTTTCCTCGAGGATTTCTACCTCGAGGAAGCGCAATTGCTCAAGAACGCGGACCGGCTGAAGGGCATCCCCGGCATAATCGTCCAGGGACGCCACGACATCTGCACTCCGCCCACTTCTGCCTGGGCGCTCAATAATGCTTGGCCCGAGGTAGACCTGCGCATCGTGCACGATGCGGGCCACAGCGCGGGCGAACCGGGAATCATCGATGGCCTCGTCCGCGCGACGGATGAATTCGCCCGATGATCCTGGTGATCGACAATTACGACAGTTTCACCTTCAACCTCGTCCATTACCTGATGGAACTGGGGGCGCAGGTGCAGGTCGAGCGCAATGATGCGCTGAGTGCCAGCGAGGCGGTGCGGCGTGGCGCGCAGGGCGTTCTGATATCGCCGGGGCCGTGTACCCCCGACGATGCAGGGATAAGCCTCGATCTCGTCGGCGCTTGTGCCGATGCGGGCCTGCCATTGCTTGGGGTTTGCCTCGGACATCAGGCGATTGGTCAGCATTTCGGCGGACGCGTGGTGCGAGGTGGATTGATGCACGGCAAAACGTCGCTGGTCGAACATGAGGGGAGCGGGGTCTTCGCCGGCCTGCCCAGCCCTTTTACCGCCACGCGTTATCATTCGCTGGTGGTCGAAAACATTCCCGATGTCCTCCAGGTAAACGCCCACAGCGAAACGCCCGGCCTCGACGGAACCAGCGTGATGGGATTCCGCCACCGCGAGCTGCCGATCCACGGCGTCCAGTTCCACCCGGAAAGCATCGCCACAGAGCATGGCCACGCGCTGCTCGCCAATTTCCTCGCGCTCTGCGGGACCGAAGCGAAAGTGGCCGCATGAAAACGCTGCCTCAGGCCGAAGCGCATCTGACCGAAGCGGAGGCGGAAGAAGTCTTCGGCTGGATCCTCGACGGCGAAACCAGCGAAGAGGAAATCGCACGCTTCCTGGTCGAGATGACCGAGCGCAGCGAGACCGCCGAGGAAATTGCGGGCGCGGCGAAAGCGCTTCGCGCGCGGCTGATCCCGATCGAGGCGCCCGGAGGGGCGGTCGATTGCTGCGGCACCGGCGGCGACGGACATCACACTCTCAATGTTTCCACCGCCGTCAGCCTCGTGGTCGCGGCGGCTGGCGTGCCTGTGGCGAAGCACGGCAATCGCGCGGCAAGCAGCAAATCGGGTGCAGCCGACACGCTCGAAGCGCTGGGTCTGGACATGGAAGCGGCGGGAAGAACCGCCGAGAAGACACTGGCGGAGCTGGGTATCTGCTTCCTGTTCGCCAAGAACCACCACCCCGCGATGGGCCGCATCCAGCCTATCCGGCAGCGCATCGGGCGGCGCACCATCTTCAATCTTATGGGGCCCCTTTCCAATCCCGCCGGGGTCGAAAGCCAGCTCATTGGCATCGCCCGTCCTGCCTATGTGCCCATCTATGCCGCCGCAAAGGCAAAGCTCGGGACGAAGCGCACCTTCATCGTCTCGGGCGACGAGGGGCTCGACGAATTGAGTCTCGCCGGTGGCAATGAACTGGCCGATGTGCACGGCAATGACTTCGAGATGCGGCGCGTGATCGCGGTCCAGGCGAATCTCCCCCATTCACCCGTGGAGGCAATCCGCGGCGACGATGCGGCGCACAACGCCGCCGCCCTGAAGGCGCTGCTGGGCGGCGCTCCCGGGCCCTATCGCGACGCGGTGCTGTTCAATGCCGCAGGCACGCTGATCGTAGCGGGCAGGACGAAGGATTGGGTCGAAGGGACCGACATAGCGCGCGAGGCGATCGATTCCGGAAAAGCGAACCAGCTCCTTGCCGACTGGATTGCGATGGCGGCCTGACGTGAACAGGCTCGCGCAAATCTGCGCCGCCACGCGCGCCGAAGTCGCCGTGCGCAAGGGGAAGCTGAGCTTATCCGAGCTTGACCGGCTGGCCGAGGAGCAAAGCCGCCCCCGCGGGTTTCGCGAGGCGCTCGAGAGAGCCTCGGCCAATGGCTTCGCCCTCATTGCCGAAATCAAGAAGGCCTCGCCGTCCAAAGGGCTTATTCGCGCAGACTTCGATCCCGCCAGCCACGCACGCGCGTATGAAGCGGGCGGCGCTGCCTGCCTCTCGGTCCTCACCGACGCCCCCCATTTCCAGGGGCACGAGGATTTCCTCGTGGCAGCGCGCTGCGCAAGTTCGCTGCCGATCTTACGCAAGGATTTCATGCTCGATCCGTGGCAAGTCGCCGAGGCGCGCAGCATCGGCGCGGACGCCATTCTGATTATCGTCGCGGCGCTGGAAGATTCGCAGATGGCCGAGATCGAGCAGGCAGCGCTCGATCGGGGGATGGATGTGCTGGTAGAGGTGCACGACGAGGCCGAGATGGCGCGCGCCGCGCGCCTGCAATCGCGGCTGATCGGGGTTAACAATCGTGACCTCAAGTCTTTCACCACCGAGCTCGCCACGACCGAACGTCTTTCGCAGTGCGCCCCGAGCGGCGCCCTTCTGGTGGGGGAAAGCGGCATCGCCTCGCACGCCGACCTCGCAAGACTCGCCAACTCGGGCGTACGATGCTTTCTGGTCGGGGAGAGCCTGATGCGGCAGCCCGACATCGAGGCCGCGACGCGCAGACTGTTGGAAGGTTAGCCTGTTACACTCCCTCCGGGATTGGCGTCACTGGACGGATCGGCGAAAGCAACAGCAGCGCGCTGCACCCTCGCCTCAGGAGCCATGCTTTATCGGCCGACCGGCGAAGGCGGCGGGGGAAACCATGAACATCCGTTCCTGCCTATCTGCTCCAAAACGGCTGATTTCCAAGGGTCGGTGCTTGACAGGATGGATCGGGTTGCCTACTTGTTCCGCATTCGTTCGCGGTCCGGTGATTTCCGGACGGGACAGGCGACAAGGGAGTTTTCGCCATGTTGACCGCCAAGCAGCACGAATTGATCCGGTTTATCCAGCGCCGACTGGAGGAAACCGGGATCTCCCCGTCCTTCGAAGAGATGAAGGAGGCGCTCGATCTCAAGAGCAAGTCGGGGGTGCACCGGTTGATTTCGGCGCTCGAAGAACGCGGCTTCATCCGCCGCCTCCCCAATCGTGCACGCGCGCTCGAGGTTCTCAAGACCCCCGAGGCTGCGGTGTCGCAGGCCCGCGGGGCGGCGCCATCGGCTGCCAATGCCAATGACGCAATCACCGGAGCGCGCCCCGCAAAGACGCTCGCGCCTCAACCCGCGAACGACGTTCTTGAAATTCCGCTGCACGGACGGATTGCGGCGGGCGCCCCGATCGAGGCGATCGAGGGTCAGACCAGCCTCCCCGTTCCCGCGGCCCTGCTGGGACCGGGTGATCATTACGCGCTTGAGGTGTCCGGCGATTCGATGATCGAGGCGGGGATTTTCGATGGCGATTATGCGCTGATCCGTCGCACCGACGCCGCGCGC
>JBBSMH010000225.1:0-3827 GCA_038233275.1 Sphingomonadales bacterium
CTACCGCCCGAAGTGCGCCACCGCATCGTCCATGTGCTCGCTGAGAGGCCCCAGGATGCGCTGTTCGCCTTGGAAGAGGGGCTGCGCTGCCGCGACATCGCTTTCGTGCTGGGAGAGATTGCGGGCAATCCGCGCGCGCTCGACTTCACCGCCTCGCGCCGGTTGACGCTCGCTGCCGAACGGCACGGTGTGCCGCTCTATCTGGTCCGGCTCGATGCGGAGCGGGACCTGTCTTCGGCGCGCATGCGGTGGGAGGTGGCAGCTGCGTCTTCCGACAGGCCCGAATGGAATTCGCAGGCGCCGGGCAATCCTGCCTGGCGGGCCGAACTGTTTCGCGCGTGCCGCCATGCGCCGGGGGAATGGGTGCTGTGCGAGAGCGACGGGCGGCTGGTGGCGGAACGATCCGGCCCGGCGGTCAGCGACCTTTTGGAAACCGACTGGACCGCGGGACTGCGCCATCGCGGGGTGCCGCGCACGGCAGGACGGTGAGCGGCCGGCAGAGGGGAGCCGACAGGCCACCCCGCCGCATCCTCTCGATCTGGTTGCGCGCGCTGTCGATGGATCGATGGCAGATGGCGCATGGCGAAGAGAACCCCGATGACCCGCGCGTCCTGATTGCCGATACCGCGCACGGGCCGCGCGTCGAGGCAGTCAGCCCCGCCGGGGCGGCAGTGGGCGCCCGCACCGGCATGATGCTCGCCGATGTGCGCACGCTGTGTCCTGCGATCGCCACCGCTCCTGCCGATCCGGGGGGCGATCTCGCCTATCTGGAGAAGCTGGCGGTGTGGGCGCTGCGCTGGGGGCCGTGGTCAGCGCTCGACCCGCCCGACGGATTGCTGGTCGATGTCACCGCCGTGCCGCATCTGTTCGGGGGCGAGGAAAAGCTGCTGGCGGATGTCCATGAGATGTTCGCACGACGCGAACTGGCGATCCGCGCGGCCATCGCCCCCACTGCCGGAGCGGCATGGGCCCTGGCGCATTTCGGACCGGAGCAGGCCATCGCTGGAGCTGAAGAGGATCTTGCAGCGCGCCTTTCAGGCCTGCCCGCCGCAGCGCTGCGCCTCGACGATGACGTTCTCACCGTGCTGCGCCGTCTCGGCCTCAAGCGGCTTGGCGAGCTGGGTACGATAGGACGCGACGCAATCCAGCGGCGTTTCCGCAACCGCAAATCGCCCGCCGCCAACCCGCTGATCCGGATGGACCAGCTGCTGGGCCGCGTGCCAGAACCCTTGCTGCCGGTGGTCCCGCAACAGGTGCCGCTGGTCCAGCGGCGGCTGATGGAACCGATCCGCCACCGCGACTTGCTCGACCGGGTGCTGACCGATCTGGCCGAAAATCTGGCGCGCGAGCTGGAAGGGCGGGCGCAGGGTGCCCGGAGGATCGAACTGGGGCTGTGGAGGGTCGATGGCGAGGTGGTGGTGCGGCGGCTGGAAATGGCGGCTGCCACGCGCGATCCGGCGCATATCTGCCGGTTGTTCGCCTCGCGGCTGGAAGATGTCGATGCGGGTTTCGGAATCGAGATGCTGCGCCTGCGCGCGAGCTGGGCCGAGCCCGTGGCGCTCGAGCAGGGCGATTTCGAAGCCGCGGCGGATCGGCACGGCACCTCGCTCGCGGCCTGTATCGACAGGCTGACGGTGCGGCTGGGGGAAGCGGCGGTGCAGCGCCCCGTGCCTTTCGCCAGCCACATCCCCGAACGCGCGCAACGCTGGCACCCGCCGCTCGCTCCGGAGTCGGCAAGCCAGGGCGAATTCGCCTTCCACGCGCGACCGCTCAAACTGCTGGATCGGGCCGAGAAGATCGCGGTGCTTTATGCCACACCCGACGGCTACCCCCGATCGTTCCGCTGGCGCGGCCATATCCACGAGGTGGAGAGGGTCGAAGGCCCCGAGAGAATCGCGCCCGAATGGTGGCGCGAGCGCGGCAGCACCCGGCTGCGCGATTATTACCGGATCGAGGACAGCAGGGGGCGGCGTTACTGGATCTACCGCCAGGGCCTGGTCGGCGACGGGCGGGGCGGCTTACCCGACTGGTATCTGCAGGGGTTGTGCGCCTGACTATTCGTCGGATGAGACGAGAGCAGCGCGGCGCGAGCGCTTCCGGCCCAGCGGGATATTGCCAAACCTGGCCACCGGTCCGCCCCCGACATCCTCGAGCGTCACCGTGCTCTCGATGACACGGGTCGGGCAGGGGAAATTCGAAGATCACTCCGCAGGTTCCTTTCCCGCACCACACGACCGAACACCAGAATTCATGGTCGAGCCAACGCAGCAGGCCCGAGATGCCCTGCCGAAAACTCCCGCTCGCTTCAATCCGCGCACCGCGCTCGGAAATATCCACCAGCCTGACGCGCCGAGCGCCGCTGACGGTTTCGAATATGGCGCTGCAATCGACCGATGCGCGGCGGTGCGCACGCCGCTCAACCTCGACAGGTGTGCGAACGGCGGCGGCGCGGTGAAATCCCATAAACGGCCTCTTGGCTATCTTTCCCTTCAATCCGGCATCACGGTTAAGTTTCGCCTGCCAACCAGGGTTTCCGGGGCATTAAAGGTCATGCCTGGCCCACCCCGATCGGCATTTGATGTTGGCGAATCCCTCATAAGAACATATTAAGAACATATGACCCGTGAAACCGTCCTTCAGAAGCTCGAAATCCTCGCCGATGCGGCGAAATACGATGCCTCCTGCGCCTCGTCCGGAACGGCCAAGCGCAACTCGACAAGCGGCAAGGGCATCGGTTCGACCGAGGGGATGGGAATCTGCCACGCCTATGCGCCCGATGGCCGCTGCATCTCGCTGCTCAAGATCCTGCTGACCAATCATTGCATCTTCGACTGTCATTACTGCATCAACCGTAAGAGCTCGAACGTGCGGCGCGCACGGTTTACGCCCCAGGAAGTCGCCGATCTCACGCTGGCTTTCTACCGGCGTAATTATATCGAGGGCCTGTTTCTCTCCTCGGGCATCGTGAAGAGCGCGAACCACACGATGGAGCAGATCGTCGAGACCGCGCGCATCCTGCGGGAAGAACATGATTTTCGCGGTTACATCCATCTCAAGACCATTCCCGAGGCCGATCCGGAACTGGTTCATCAGGCCGGCCTTTACGCCGACCGCGTCTCGATCAACGTCGAATTGCCTACCGATGCGGGCCTCACTCGTCTGGCGCCAGACAAGGATGCTCGCCAGATCGAAGGGATGATGGGCCGGACCAGCGGCGATATCCTCGAAGCGAAGGATGCAAAGAAGCGTTTCCGCCACGCCCCGCGCTTCGCTCCTGCAGGACAATCGACCCAGATGATCGTGGGCGCCGATTCCGCAACCGATGCCGATATCGTCGGCAAGGCAAGCCGGCTCTACGACAGCTTCCGCCTGCGCCGGGTCTATTATTCCGCCTTCTCGCCGATCCCCGATGCCAGCGCGGTGTTGCCCCTGAAGCGCCCGCCGCTGATCCGCGAACACCGGCTCTACCAGTCCGACTGGCTGATGCGCTTCTACGGCTACAAACCGGCCGAGGTGATGCAGGCAACCGAGGCGGACGGCAACCTGCCGCTCGACATCGATCCCAAGCTCGCCTGGGCGCTGAAGTTCCGGGATCGCTTCCCGGTGGACGTCAACCGCGCGAGCAGGGAAGAATTGTTGCGTGTGCCGGGGCTGGGTGTGCGCGCGGTAAACGGCATCCTCGCTTCCCGGCGACACCGCTCGTTGCGGCTGGACGATGTCGCCAAGCTGACGGTCGGCATCGCCAAGGTCCGTCCGTTCATCATTGCCTGCGATTGGCGCCCGCTCACGCTGACCGACCGTGCGGATTTGCGTGCGTTACTCGCGCC
>JBBSMH010000226.1:0-3822 GCA_038233275.1 Sphingomonadales bacterium
CCGAAGTGGTCGATCTGGCATTCTATCAGCAGATCGTCGACTGGGCGCACGAGAACAAGGTCTGGGTGCTGTCCGACCTCGCCTATTCGGAGCTCTATTTCGACGGGAGGCCGACGCCTTCGATCATGCAGGCGAGCGGCGCGAAGGAGGTCGCGGTCGAGTTCACCTCCATGTCCAAGACCTACAGCATGGCAGGCTGGCGGATGGGTTTCGCGGTCGGCAATCCGCAGCTCATTGCTGCGGTGACGCGGGTCAAGAGCTATCTCGACTATGGCGCCTTTACTCCGATACAGGCTGCCGCCTGCGCCGCGCTCAACGGACCGCAGGATGCGGTGGAGGAAAACCGGGAGCGCTACCGCAAGCGGCGCGACGTTCTGGTCGAATCCTTCGGCCGGGCTCGTTGGGAGATCCCCTCGCCTCCGGCATCGATGTTTGCCTGGGCCCCCCTGCCACCCGGGTTCGAGGCGATGGGCAGCCTGGAGTTTTCCAAGCGCCTGCTTGAGGAGGCCGGCGTGGCGGTTGCCGCGGGCGTGGGCTATGGCGAGGAGGGCGAAGGCCACGTCCGCATCGCGATGGTCGAGAACCAACAGCGCATCCGGCAGGCCGCGCGCAACATCAAACGGTTCCTCGACAATAGGTAATGCTCCCCGCTCCCATCCTTCGCCTTTCTTTTCTATGATATGCGCGCGTTCCGGCAGTGCTGAGATTGGGGGGTTCCGGTGCAAGCATTCATATGGAGGTCGCTCGCCCCAATTCCGCCGGGACGCTGGGATTTGCGCATGATAGGCTGGACCATGCTCGCGCCCTGTAATGCCCGGAGCGAGGAGGATCGCCATCCCCGGCTGTTCGATTGCCGCGACGCTTGGCGCGCTGGCGATTGGTCGGCGCTGCCGCGTCCGGAGTTGACCGCGGCCGTCGGCGCCGATGCGCCGGAGGAGCGCGCGGCGATGCTCGAATTTGGTCTCGGCGAAGCCTTGTCCAGCCGCGTCGCGCCGGTCGAGCTTGCAGCGCGCCTGATCCGCCTGACAGCCGCGGCGGGGGCGTTGCCACGCCATATCGCCGCCGGTCCCGTGAAGCTCGATCTGTTCCATCGCGATGGCTATCTCGGCGATTGCCGGCTGGCGCTGCATCCGCGCGAATTCGCGCTGCTCTGGAGGCTGGCCCGGACGCCGGGCGAAACCGTTGTGCGGCGCCAATTGCTGGCCGATGTCTGGCAAATGGAACGCATGCCCGAAACGAATTCGCTGGAGGTCCATGTCTCGCGGCTGCGCGCCAAGCTTGCGCTCGTCGGCCTCGCCTGGCTGGTCGAGACCGCTCCCAGCGGGGGTTATCGGCTGTCTGGCGAGCGCGACGTTGCGGGGCGTCCAGGCGCACCGGGACGGGTGGACACGCGCTGCCGGCTGGGCGATGCAGGCACATACCCACTGATGGAAAGTGCCTCCGATGGAGCCGAATGAGCGCGTTTCGCTGCAAATGGACGACAAAGGGATCGCGCAGATCCGCCTGACGCGCGGCGACAAGATGAACGCGCTCGACCCGGCAATGTTCGAGGCGATCATCGCCGCCGGCGAGGAATTGCGCGGAATGAAGGGCTTGCGTGCAGTGGTGTTTGCGGGGGAAGGCCGGGCCTTTTGCGCCGGGCTCGACCTGTCGAACTTCACCGCTTCGCCCGATGCCGAGCGCACTCCGATTATCGAGCGCACCCACGGCAATGCCAACGCATTCCAGGAAGTCGCCATGACCTGGCGCAAATGCCCTGTGCCGGTGATCGCGGCGGTCCACGGAGTGTGTTTCGGCGGCGGACTGCAGATCGCCAGCGGAGCCGATATCCGCGTGGTCCATCCCCAAACGCGCTTGGCGGTGATGGAGATGAAATGGGGCCTGGTTCCCGACATGGGCGGCTACGCGCTTTGGCGGGGGCTGGTGCGTGACGATGTCCTGCGCGAGCTGACCTATACCAACCGCGAATTCTCGGGCGCGGAGGCGAAGAAACTGGGTTTCGCCACCTTGCTCGAGGACGATCCGCTTTCGCGCGCGACTGCGCTGGCAGAGACCATCGCGAGCAAAAACCCCGAGGCCGTCCGCGCCGCCAAACGCCTGTTCCACGCGATGCGCGAGGAAACCGAGGACGCCATCCTGCTCGCTGAAAGCGAGGAGCAGGCCGCCCTCATCCGCCGGCCGAACCAGATAGAGGCGGTGATGGCGGAAATGCACAATCGCGCGCCCGATTTCAGCGGCGTTTAAAGCACCGCTCCGTAGTGCACAGATTTTCGCCAGCGGTCTCGCTCAGCCGAAGATCGCCACAGATTGTATCCCGTCAGTCACTTGCCCCCCATCGGCGTTCCACAACCGCAGCCGCTCGCTCGAATAGCCGCCGTTTGCGTGCTGGCTGGCGTTTTCCGACAGCCACCAGCCCTGGCGCGTGGCGGGTGTATCGGTGAGCAGGTTGAACGACCAGTTGATCGAACTGATCGGGCCCGGCCGATTCATCGCGCGCATTGCTCCGGGCGGCAGCACGTCGCCCAGCAGGATGATCTCGCCGACCGGATCGATCCCGTCTCGCTGCGTCAGCCGGGCCCAGCGCCGTACCACGGGCTCGCCCGGTCCCCGCTCCTCCTGCGCGTAGCGCAGTTCGAAATTGTCCTGCAGGAAGCCGGGGACCTTGCCCTTCATCGCTTCCTCCGCCTGCTCGGGAGGGCCCGGCCAGTCCACCACCCGCGCCGCAGGATACACGGCATTGGTTTGCCGCGAGCTACCGAAGAGGAAAAACGCGCTGAGCGTGCATTGTCCCTCGCACCAGATTTCACTGCGCACCTGGGTGACGTTGCGGCCCCGGCGGACGATTTCGCGGCGCAGTTCGGTCTGCGCACTGGTCGGCGCGACGAAAGCGACCTGCGCCGCGCGCAGCGGCGGCAAATCGGGGAACGCCCGCACTGCGGCGGTATAGGCGATCAGCGCCGATGCGCCGCCATAGAGCGTGCGGCCTTGGCTCCACGCCTCCAAACTGCCGAAATCCGTAGCGCCGCCGGGGGCGGTGACGGGTGCGATAAGCTCTGCCGGTGTCATCGCCGAAAAGCCTTGCCCGTCACGATTCTCCGCGTCCAGACTGACGTAACGTAAAGCCGGGCAAGACCCGATTGCCTTGCGGCCCGCCATCCGCTAGTGCGCCGCTTCCTCGCTTACGGATTGGCGAAAGCGAGGCGGATGGCCCGATGGCGGAGTGGTTACGCAGAGGACTGCAAATCCTTGCACGCCGGTTCGATTCCGGCTCGGGCCTCCACCGTTCGCACCAATGCATTGCACCGCTGCGGCGCTGCGTTTACAGGCCCCCGGAACGCCGCTTTAGCTCAGTTGGTAGAGCACATCATTCGTAATGATGGGGTCAGAGGTTCGAATCCTCTAAGCGGCACCACCCCTTCCAATCACTCAAAATCAAAATTGCCAGCCAAGAAGCCTGCGGAGCAGGTGGTGAAGGACATTCGCCGCGCGGGTCCGGCGGCACTTCTCGGCGGAAGACAGGATCAGGATCGTGCTCGACGGCCTGCGCGGCGACGACAGCATTGCCGAGCTATGCCGCAAGGAAGGCACAGGCACCAACGCGGCTCGGCATCCATGGCGGTGTGACGGCGGAGTCTACAGCATGCACCAAGATTAACCCGGTACCCCCGATCTCGGATGGCAAACCAAGCTCATCAACGGCTGAGTCATCGTCGTGTAAAGCAAGTTATCTTCCTCCCTCAATTGGTCAAACCCTTACCGCCACGGTTCCCGGCTTCTCAAGCCGGTCATTGCCGAAGTCGTCTCAGACCACTGAGTGCGGAC
>JBBSMH010000227.1:0-3811 GCA_038233275.1 Sphingomonadales bacterium
CCTCAAATGTTCTGTTAGAAACTGCGCCATGGCCAAGCCCAAACGCCGCTATGTCTGCCAGGCCTGCGGCAGCGTCGCCCACCGCTGGCAGGGCCAATGCGCCGATTGCGCGGAATGGAACACGCTGGTCGAAGATGCGCCGGCGACGGTGTTTTCCCAGAAGCACGACCTGTCGAGCGGCGGTAAAACGGTAGAATTGGTATCGCTCGACAAGCCCGGTGAGATACCCCAACGGCAAAAAACCGGCCTGGACGAGTTCGATCGCGCGCTTGGCGGCGGGCTGGTGCCCGGATCGGCCATATTGATGGGCGGCGACCCCGGCATCGGGAAATCGACGCTCCTGCTCCAGGCCGCGGCGAAGATCGCGCGCCAGGGACATAGCGCAATCTATGTCAGCGGTGAGGAAGCGGCCGGACAGGTGCGGATGCGCGCCGCGCGGCTCGGCCTGGCCGATGCCCCGGTGAAGCTCGCGGCCGCGACCAGCGTGCGCGATATTCTCACCTCGCTGGGGCAGGGAGAGACACCGCGACTGCTGGTTATCGATTCGATCCAGACGATGTATTCGGATACTATCGAAGGCGCTCCGGGCACCGTCAGCCAGGTGCGGGGCTGCGCCTTCGAGCTGATCCGCTATGCCAAGGAAAATGGCTGCGCGCTGGTGCTGGTGGGCCATGTGACCAAGGACGGCAGCATCGCCGGCCCGCGCGTGCTCGAACATATGGTCGATGTGGTGATGAGCTTCGAAGGGGAGCGAAGCCATCAGTATCGCATCCTGCGCGCGCTCAAGAACCGGTTCGGCGCGGTCGACGAGATCGGCGTGTTCTCGATGGCGACCGAAGGCCTGGAAGAGGTTGCCAATCCGTCCCTGCTGTTTCTTTCAGGCCGCGACGAGCTGCTGGCGGGGAGCGCCGTGTTCCCCGCGATGGAAGGGACCCGCCCGGTGCTGGTCGAGATCCAGGCGCTGATCGTGCGGCTGCAGTCGGGGGCCACGCCGCGCCGCGCGGTCGTGGGTTGGGATAATGGCCGGCTCGCCATGCTTCTCGCAGTCCTCGAATCGCGCTGCGGTCTCAATTTCAGTTCCGCCGAGGTCTATCTCAACGTTGCTGGCGGCTACCGGCTCGCCGATCCCGCTGCCGATCTGGCAGTGGCGGCAGCGCTGGTCAGCGCGCTGGCCGACCGGCCGCTGCCCGATCGCAGCGTGTGGCTGGGCGAGATTTCCCTCGCAGGTGAAATCAGGCCTGTCGCGCACGGGGGCCTGCGGCTCAAGGAAGCCGCGAAACTGGGCTTCGAGCGAGGGTTCGGCCCTCCGGATGCCGTAAAGGGGTCGCCGGGACTAAACTACGCGAAGTTGGGACAACTCGCCAATCTCGTTGACCGGGTCATGGCGACAGAATAGTCCCGGGGGTCATGACGGGCTTCGATTTTATCGTGCTCCTGATCGTGGGCGTGGCCGCGGTCGGCGGCTTCATGCGCGGCTTCGTGCAGGAGATACTTTCGCTCGCTGCCTGGATATTGGCGCTATTCGCCATCCGCTTCCTCCACACTCCGTTGACCGCCGCTTTGGTGAACTATGTGGGCGAGGACATCACCACGGCGGTGCTGGCCTTCGCCATTCTCCTGCTTATCCCCTACGCGGCGATGAAGGTGATCGCCAACAACGTGGGCAAGGCATCGCGCAGTTCGGTGCTTGGTCCGATCGACCGCGTCCTTGGCTTCGGTTTCGGCGCGCTCAAGGGCGCAGTTATCGTGGTGATCGCCTTTTCGTTGCTCGTGCTGGGTTACGATACCGTGTGGGGCTACAAGGGCCGACCTACCTGGATCAGCAATGCGCGCAGCTATGACTTCATTGACGCCGGCTCGCGCAGCCTGGTCGAGATGATTGCAGAGCGGCGCCGCGAACTGATCGCAGAGGAGAGCCGGGACGAGCCGGGATCATGACGCCCCCCTCGCGGGGCGCGCTCTATTCTCCCCAGATGCTGGCCCTCGCGGTCTCCCTATCCGATTACCCACTTACCGGGGCTCTGCAGTTCAGTGCCGAAGCGAGTTCGCGGGTCTGCGGCAGCCGCCTGCGCTTCGAATGCTCGACCAACCCCGGCGGGGGGATAGAGCGCCTGGGGCTGCAGGTCTCGGCTTGTGCCGTGGGGCAGGCGGCGGCGGCCGTCTTTGCCCAGGGCGCTGCGGGCAAGTCCCGCAGCGACATCGAGACCGGCCTGACCGCGCTCCTGTCCTGGCTGGAAGGAAGCGGGGCACTGCCCGAATGGCCCGGGATCGACGCGCTGGAGCCCGCCGTGCCGCACAAGGGCCGGCATGCCGCCATCCAGCTTCCGTGGAAGGCCGCGCTCGACGCGCTTTGCAAGGGTTCACCGCGCGGCTAAAGCGTCATGTGTGGGGCCAGGACGGAGCAGGGGGAGCCAAGCATGTCCGAAAGTGTCGCAGCATCGCCTGCTGCCACTCTCCAGCGCGAGCCGAGCGCGAAGGAAATCCGCCTGGTCATCGCCGCCTCGTCGGCGGGCACGATCTTCGAATGGTACGATTTCTTCATCTACGGCACGCTCTTCAGCCTGATCGGCGCGGCCTTCGTCCCCAGCGATAATGAAACACTGCAGGTGCTGCTCGTCTGGGCGGGATTTGCCATAGGGTTCGGCTTCCGCCCGCTGGGCGCGATCCTGTTCGGTTTTCTCGGGGATCGGATGGGGCGCAAATATACCTTCCTCGTCACCGTCACGCTGATGGGCATCGCCACTGCCGGGGTCGGCCTGGTTCCGAGCGCCGCAAGCATCGGCCTTGCGGCGCCAGCCATCGTGATCGTGCTGCGTATCCTCCAGGGTCTGGCGCTGGGTGGGGAATATGGCGGCGCGGCGATCTATGTCGCGGAGCATGCTCCGCCCGAAAAGCGTGGCTTCTACACCAGCTTCATCCAGACGAGCGTGGTGGGCGGGTTCGTATTGTCGCTGGTCGTGGTGCTCGTCTGCCGCACGCTCATCCCCCAGGAGGACTTTGCCGCCTGGGGTTGGCGCATCCCCTTCCTGCTTTCGGTGGTGCTGCTGGGCATTTCGCTGTGGATGCGGCTCAAGCTTTCGGAAAGCCCCGTGTTCCAGGCGCTTAAGGCAGCCGGGGAAACTTCCGCCAATCCCTTTAAGGAGAGCATGACCTACCCGGGCAACCCCAAGCGTATTTTCGTCGCGCTGTTCGGCATCACGGGCGTGCTGACCACGATCTGGTACACTGCTTTCTTCTCCACGCTTTCCTTCCTCAGCCGCGACATGCGGGTCGAACCCGAGCTGGTTGAATACATCCTGCTGTTCGCAGGACTGATTTCGATGAGCTTTTACGTCATCGTCGGCAAATGGTCCGACCGGGTCGGTCGCAAGAAACCGATCATCATCGGCGCGCTGCTCTCGCTGGCGCTGCTCTTCCCGATCTTCTGGGCGATGGGCAACCTGGCCAACCCCGGGATCGCCCGCGCGGCGGAGCAGAGCCCGGTGCTGGTTTCGGGCAGCCGATGCACCACCGATCCCTTCGCCGAATTGTTCAGCCGCGAGCAGACCGATTGCGGAAAATTGCTGGAGACGCTTACCGCCAGCGGGGTGCCCTACGCGCTGCAGCCTGCCGAAGAGCTTGGACTGACGGTCGGTGGGCAGGCGGTTCCAATCGAGCCGGACTGGCTGGAGGACGGCGCCGCGCGCAGGGACGGCGTGCAGGCAGCACTGAGCGAGAGTGGGTTCGACTTCTCGCGCCAGACGCCCCCATGGCCGAACATACTGGGAATCGGCGCGTTGCTCCTGGTGTGCGGCATGCTATCGGCACTGAC